>JBHADN010000157.1:0-7946 GCA_041855085.1 Catonella sp. | reverse complement strand
GAAGCCTCCAAGCCTTGGAGCAACCAGGGAGTAGAGGGAGCAAGGAAGTTCCTCGGAAGAGTGTTTTTCTATTTCTCAAATGCCGAAAATCTTATAAAGGCTGATGAAGAGGGTTATGAAGCGCTTATGGATGAGCATAAGCTGGTATACAATCAGACTGTTAAAAAAGTAACAAATGATTTTGAAACTCTCGGTTTCAATACAGCTATAAGCCAGATGATGATTTTTATGAATGCGATAACTAAGGGAAGATGCCCTGTGCCTTATGCCGAGGGCTTTGTAAAAATGATTTCCTGTATCTGCCCTCATCTCGGCGAAGAGCTTTGGAGCATTTTCGGTCATGATAAGACAATAGCTTATGAGGCTTGGCCTGTGTATGATGAGGCGGCACTTGTGGTGGATACTGTAAAGATAGGTGTACAGGTAAACGGCAAGGTAAGAGGAACGATTGAGATAGGTGTTGAAGCGGAGGAGGCTGAGGCTGTGGCTAAGGCAAGAGAAATCGCCTCCGTGGAGAAAGCAATAGACGGAAAGCCTATAAAAAAGGTTATATATGTTAAGGGAAAAATCCTTAATATTGTGGCAAAATAAGGCAGGCATTATAAAATAAATTATATATATCCCATCGAAGTATACGGTCTTATGACGGAACTTTGCTGGGATATAAAAATGCCTGCAGGACAGAGGTAAAATTTACAGTTACAGACGGCAAGGGGAGGAGTAGGACAGCCCCTGCGGGATTTATGGAGCAGGAAGATTGCGGAGGCAAAATGGCGGACAAAATATACGAATTTAGCGAGCTGTTGGCAGAACTTGTGGGACAGGCGAATATATCGGGAAATCAGTTGGAGATAAGCTATATAAAGGATTTTTTTGCAGATATGGAGCTGTCGGCGGAACAGTTTAATCATGTGCTTGCTTATTTGAAAGCCTCGCATATAGAAATTGTAGGATACGATGCGAGCGAGGCGGTTGAAAGAGAAGCAGAGTCATACAGGAAGGCGGCAAAAGAAAGGCTGGACGATGCCGTAAAAGAAGGGCAGGAGCGAAAAAGCGGCATAAAGGGCAAGAAGTCGGGAAAATATAAAAAATTCAATTCCGAATACCTGAACCTGTATCTGGAGGAGCTTAAGCACATAGAGAGGATGTCGGAAGAGGAAGAGGTTGCTCTTATAGACAGAATTCTTAAAAATGATGAAAAGGCGGAAGTTGAATATCTGGAGAGAAAGCTCTGTGTGGTAGTTGAAAAGGCTATGGACTTCAATCTGAGCGAGGATTTTTTAAAAGAGCTTATAGAGGAGGGGAACATAGGGCTTTTGACAGGGATAAAGGAGCTGAAAAAATGTCCTGAAGAAAAAGAGCCTGTGGAATTTGTAGAGGCGAGAATAGAAAGCGCCATGCAGGACTTCATTGAGGAAAGTCTTGACTTTGAAAGCAGCGCCAATGCTATGGTGGCAAAGGTAAATTTTGTCAGCGACGCGGCAAAGGCTATGAAAGAGAAAAACGGTTCATCACCTACGCTTAAGGAACTTGCAAGTTATACTAATTTGACGGAGGAAGAACTTGCTGATATCATTGAACTTGCAGCAGATGAACTTACGGATGAATAGGACATAAAACAGGCATTAGGAGGGAGTATGAGTACGAATCGCTACAACAGCCCTTTTTCAGGGCGTTATGCAAGTGCGGAAATGCAGTATATATTTTCAGAGGATAAGAAGTTTACTACATGGAGAAAGCTTTGGATTGCTCTCGCCGAGGCGGAAAAAGAACTCGGGTTGTCTATTACGGATGAGCAGATAGAGGAGCTTAAAGCGCATAAGGACGAGATAAACTACGATGTGGCGGTTGCGAGAGAAAAAGAAGTGCGCCACGATGTTATGAGCCATGTATATGCCTACGGGGTGCAATGCCCGAAAGCAAAGGGTATTATTCATCTTGGAGCTACCTCCTGCTATGTAGGCGATAATACAGACATCATAATAATGACCGAGGGACTTAGACTGGTTAAGAAGAAACTGCTGAATGTAATGAGCAGGCTTGCCGATTTTGCAGATAAATACAAGGCGCTTCCAACCCTTGCATTTACACATTTTCAGCCTGCACAGCCTACCACGGTAGGTAAAAGAGCGGCTCTCTGGCTCATGGATTTGAAGCTTGACTATGACGATGTGTGTTATGTAATCGACAGTATGAAGCTTTTGGGCTCAAAGGGAACTACGGGAACTCAGGCAAGCTTTTTGGAACTTTTTGACGGAGATCATGACAAGATTAAAAGACTTGACAGCCTTATAGCTGAAAAGATGGGCTTTGACTCCTGTTTTCCGGTATCGGGACAGACATACAGCAGAAAAACGGATGCGAGAGTATTAAATGTGCTTGCGGGAATAGCGGCAAGTGCCCATAAGTTTTCAAATGACATAAGGCTTTTACAGCATCTTAAAGAGGTGGAAGAACCTTTCGAGAAACATCAGATAGGTTCGTCGGCTATGGCATACAAGAGAAATCCTATGAGAAGCGAGAGAATAGCCTCCCTTTCAAGATATGTGATGAGCGATTTGTTAAATCCTTATATAACGGCGGCAACCCAATGGTTCGAGAGAACGCTTGATGACTCCGCCAACAAGAGAATTTCAATACCGGAGGCATTTCTTGCCGTGGACGGCATTCTCGACCTTTATCTGAATGTAGCCGACGGACTTGTAGTATATGAAAAGGTAATTGAAAGGCGTCTTATGTCGGAGCTTCCGTTTATGGCTACCGAAAATATAATGATGGATGCCGTAAAGCGCGGCGGCGACAGGCAGGAGCTTCATGAGAAGATAAGGGTGCTGTCTATGGAGGCGGGAAGAAATGTCAAGGAAAGAGGACTTGACAACAACCTTTTAGAGCTTATAGCCGCAGATGAGTCCTTCGGAATAGGAATGGAAGAGCTGAAAGCAAGGATGGAGCCGTCAAAGTACACGGGAAGGGCAAAGGAGCAGGTAGAGGATTTTCTCTCAGAGGTTATAAATCCTGTATTGGAAGCAAATAAGTCTGAGCTGGGTATTACGGCGGAGATAAGGGTGTAACGGACAAAAATTTATAAGCAGTTAAAATCAAAAGTGCAGCAGGGGTATACTATATGATGTGATATGCCCCTGCTTTTTAATTCCTATATAGTATAACAGCTATATTAAAGAGGCATATCCGACAAACATGACATATTCTGAAGAAAAGCAAAACTTTTGCGGAGCTATGGTAAAAAGTCGGATTATATCCGCAATTTGCAGGATTTTAAAAAATGACAAATCGGAGTTCTTACAGATTTTATGGCTGAATACTTGAAAAAAAGGCGCTCAAAATTGCCGTATTTGCATTCTTACAGCTTTTGTAATACTTGCATTTGCTTTTATAATAAGGTAATATAGAAAAAATCTATCAAAAATCCGGGAGGCAGATTCATGGAAGCTAAAATTACTCTAATAAAGGGAGATGGTATCGGGCCGGAGATAGTTGCGGCGGCATCGGGAGTTTTAGATGCGGCAGCTTCTGTATACGGGCATAAGTTTAATTATACGGAAATTTTGATGGGCGGCTGTTCCATAGATAAATATGGCATTCCGCTTACCGATGAGGCGATAGAAACGGCCAAACGCTCGGATGCGGTTCTGCTCGGAGCAGTGGGCGGCAATACGGATACTTCGCCTTGGTATAAGCTTCCGCCTGAAAAAAGACCTGAGGCGGGACTTTTGAAGATAAGAAAAGAGCTGGGACTGTATGCCAACATACGCCCTGCAATATTGTTTGAGGAGCTTAGGGCAGCCTGCCCGCTCAGAGAGTCGGTAAGCGAAAAAGGCTTTGATTTTGTCATATTCAGAGAGCTTACGGGAGGACTGTACTTCGGAGAAAGAAGCACAACGGTAGAAAACGGAAAAAGAAAAGCGGTAGATACGCTTGTTTATACGGAGGACGAGATAAGAAGAATTGCAATAAAGGCATTTGAGGCTGCAAGAAGGAGGAGAGGCAAGCTTTGCAGCGTGGATAAGGCAAATGTTCTGGACTCCTCAAGGCTCTGGAGAGCGGTAGTTGCGGAAGTTTCCGAGGAGTTTAAGGATGTGGAACTCAGCAATATGCTGGTGGATAACTGCGCTATGCAGCTTGTACAAAATCCTGCTCAGTTCGATGTGATTTTAACAGAAAATATGTTCGGAGATATCCTCTCGGATGAAGCGAGCATGGTCACAGGCTCGCTGGGGATGCTTCCATCCGCCTCGCTTGCAGACGGAACTTTCGGGCTGTATGAGCCGAGCCATGGCTCCGCACCGGATATAGCGGGAGAGGACAAGGCAAACCCTATTGCAACCATAATGTCGGCGGCTATGCTGCTTAGATATTCACTCGGTCTTGAAAAGGAGGCGGATGCTGTGGAAAATGCGGTAAAAACGGTGCTTAGAGAAGGATATCGTACGATTGATATATATACGGAGGGTAAGAAGCTTATAGGATGTAAGGAAATGGGGAAAAGTATAGAAAAGCTTATTACGGGTTAATGAAAGAGAGGTAATACATGAGGAGTGACAATGCCAGAGCAGGTATGCAGCAGACACCTGCAAGAAGCCTTTTCAATGCACTCGGATTTACAGGGGAGGAGATGAAAAAGCCTATAGTAGGCATAGTAAGCTCTTACAACGAAATAGTTCCGGGGCATATAAATCTTGATAAAATAACAGATGCGGTAAAAATGGGAGTGGCTGAAGCCGGAGGAGTTCCTGTTATGTTTCCGGCAATAGCGGTCTGTGACGGAATAGCTATGGGACATATAGGAATGAAATACTCGCTTGTTACAAGAGATTTGATAGCGGACTCCACGGAGTGTGTAGCTATGGCTCATCAGTTTGACGCTTTGGTTATGATACCGAACTGTGATAAAAATGTTCCGGGACTGCTTATGGCGGCGGCAAGGGTAAATGTGCCTACTGTATTCGTATCGGGAGGGCCGATGCTTGCAGGAAGAGTAAAGGGCTGTAAAACAAGTCTTTCGTCCGTTTTTGAGTCCGTAGGCGCACATGCGGCGGGGCATATTACGGAAGAAGATGTAATGGAATATGAAAATAAAGCCTGTCCGACCTGCGGTTCCTGTTCAGGTATGTATACGGCAAACTCTATGAATTGTCTTACGGAGGCTCTGGGTATGGGACTTCGGGGCAACGGAACTATACCGGCGGTATATTCGGAGAGAATAAAGCTTGCAAAGCGTGCGGGATATGCGGTCATGGAAATGTTCAGACAGAATATAAGACCTCGTGATATCATGACGAAAGAGGCGATAATAAATGCTCTTACAGTAGATATGGCACTAGGATGCTCTACAAACTCTATGCTTCACTTGCCGGCAATAGCACACGAAATAGGTTTTGATTTCGACATAGCCTTTGCAAATCCGATAAGTGAAAAAACGCCTAACCTCTGCCATTTGGCTCCGGCAGGCAATACCTATATGGAAGACCTGGACGAGGCAGGCGGTGTATATGCCGTTATGAAGGAACTTGCGGATATAGATCTTATAAACACGGAATGTATGACGGTCACGGGAAAAACTATAGGCGAGAACATAAAAAATGCATACAACAGAGATGAAGAGGTCATAAGACCGGTAAGCAATCCTTACAGTAAGACGGGAGGACTTGCCGTACTTAAGGGAAATCTTGCTCCTGACGGAAGTGTGGTAAAGCGCTCGGCGGTAGTTACTGAAATGATGGTGCATGAAGGTCCTGCGAGGGTATTTGACTGTGAGGAAGATGCCATAGAGGCTATAAAAGGCGGCAAAATAAAGGCAGGAGATGTCGTGGTCATCAGATATGAAGGGCCTAAGGGAGGTCCGGGAATGAGAGAGATGTTAAATCCTACATCCGCTATTGCAGGTATGGGGCTGGGCTCTACGGTAGCACTTATAACCGACGGCAGATTTTCCGGTGCATCAAGAGGAGCATCGATAGGTCATGTATCTCCTGAGGCGGCAGTAGGAGGTCCTATAGCTTTTGTGGAGGAAGGAGATATTATAAGTATCAACATTCCTGAAATGAAGCTTGATTTTAAGGTATCCGAGGAGGAACTGGCGAGAAGAAAGGCTGAATGGAAGCCTAAGGAAGTGGAAGTAACGGGATATCTTAAGAGATATCAGGCTATGGTAACCTCCGGCAACAGAGGAGCTATATTGGAAGTTCCGAGGTAAAACGAGAGTATATAGCCCGGGCGGTAAACAATCGGATTTAATATAATATAATTATAGAAAGGGAGAAAATATGGCAGAACTTAGCGGATCACAGATTCTTATAGAATGTTTGAAGGAACAGGGAGTAGATACAATTTTCGGGTATCCGGGAGGAGCAGTCCTTAATCTGTATGACGAGCTTTATCGTCATCAGGATGAAATCACACATATTCTTACCTCTCACGAACAGGGAGCGGCACATGCGGCAGACGGGTATGCAAGGGCGACAGGCAAGGTGGGAGTATGTCTTGCAACCAGCGGTCCGGGTGCTACCAACCTGGTTACGGGAATAGCAACTGCCCATATGGACTCGATACCTATAGTTGCAATAACGGGAAATGTAGGCACAAACCTGCTCGGAAAGGACTCTTTCCAGGAGATTGATATAGCAGGTGTTACTATGCCTATTACAAAGCATAATTTTATAGTAAAGGATGTTAAAAAGCTTGCAGGCACCATAAGAAGAGCGTTCAGGATAGCAAAGTCGGGAAGACCGGGGCCTGTGCTTATAGATATTACAAAGGATGTGACCGCAAACAAATGCGAGTACAAGAAGGAAGCAAAGGTAAAGGAAGAGAAGCCTGAAAAGAAGTTCAGCACAAAGGATATTGAAAAGGCTGCCGAGATGATATCCAAGTCTAAAAGGCCTGTTATCTTTTTGGGCGGCGGAGTTATCATCTCCGGTGCGGAAAAGGAAATTGCGGAGCTGGCAAAACTTATGGATGCTCCGGTATGTGATTCGCTTATGGCTAAGGGAGCTTTTGACGGAACGGACAGTTATCGCTACATGGGCATGATAGGTATGCATGGCACAAAGACTGCCAATTTTTCAGTTACGGAATGTGATCTTTTAGTAGCTCTCGGTGCAAGATTTTCGGACAGAGTTACGGGCAATACCAAGGGCTTTGCAAAAAGGGCTAAGATTTTGCAGATAGATATAGATCCTGCGGAAATAAATAAGAATGTGAAGGTGGATTACAGCATAGAGGGAGATGTTAAGAGCGTATTAAAAGAGCTTAACAAGAAACTTACCAAGGCTGACAACACCGAGTGGATGGAACATATAAACGAGATGATGAAAAAGTATCCGCTCAAATACAATACAGAAGAGCTTACAGGTCCTTATTTTATAGAGCGGCTTTATAAGCTTACAAAGGGAGATGCGATAATCACTACCGATGTAGGACAGCATCAGATGTGGGCTGCACAGTTTTATAACTACAAGAAGCCTCGTACATTTTTAAGTTCGGGCGGACTCGGCACAATGGGTTACGGTCTCGGAGCTTCCATAGGCGCCAAGCTCGGTATGCCTGACAAAAAGGTAATAAACCTTGCCGGAGATGGCTGCTTCCGTATGAATATGCAGGAACTTGCTACCGCCTCTCGCTACAACATACCTGTTATTGAGGTTGTGTTTAACAACGGCGTACTGGGTATGGTAAGGCAATGGCAGACGCTTTTTTACAGCAAGAGGTACTCGCAGACTCTGCTTCCTGACAACATAGACTATGTAAAGCTTGCGGAAGCTATGAATGTAAAGGCTTTCAGAGTAAATACAACGGAAGAGGTGGACGGAGTAATAAAAGAGGCACTTAAGGCGGATACTCCTGTATTTATAGAGGTGGTTATAGACCGTAATCAGAGCGTATGGCCTATGGTTCCTGCCGGAGCTACTCTGGAGGAAACATTCTCG
>JBHADN010000156.1:0-3705 GCA_041855085.1 Catonella sp. | reverse complement strand
GTATTTCATCCGCAGCTATTATCACATCGTGCTTTAAGCAAATATCTCCTATCTTCTCAAGCTCTTTTCTTGTCCAAACTCTGCCGACAGGATTGTGCGGACTGCATAACACAAAAAGCTTTACATTATTCTCCTCAACCTTCTTTTCAAAATCATCAAAATCCATCTCATATCTTTCATTTTCATATTTCAGGCAACTGCTTATACAAACTCTGTTATTATGCTCTATAACTCTTCTGAACGGATAGTACACCGGCTCCTGTATAATAACCGCATCCCCCTCTTTTGTATATGCCCTTATTGCGGAAGCCAGCGCGGATACAACCCCGCTGCAAAGTATGACATCTTCCTCGCTGATGTGGTAGCCATGACGCGAATACAGCCAATTATCCAGTATACGGTAATACTCATCATCCCCATGTGTATAGCCGAATATGCCATGGTCAACTCTTTTATGCAAATCCTCCAATACTTCAGGCGGAAGCGAGAAGTCCATATCCGCCACCCACATAGCAAGCAGGTCATCTCTTCCCTTGTACTTCAGTCCTCCGTCATGCTTTGCGCAGGCAGTCCCCTTTCTGTCTATTATCCTGTCAAAATCATACTTTCCCATATCTTCTCCTTTGCGCACAGATTTTTCAATATGTGTAATTATATCACTTATCAGCCGCAAATTTGCACTATATACCATAAAACAATAAACCTCCGCACTTATGTTTATTTCTTATAAGTGCAGAGGTTCTACCGTTATTTGATTTTATTCTTCGCCTGCTTCGTCCTCTTCAAGCTCTTCTACGGAGAAATTCATAACCTGGCGTTTTCTTGCCATTTCGTCGCTTTCAAGATATTCATCGTATGTACTTATCTTGTCTATAAGTCCGTTAGGAGTTATCTCAATAATTCTGTTTGCTATGGTCTGTATGAACTGATGATCCTGCGAGGTAAAAAGCACCACTCCGTTAAACTTGATTACTCCGTTGTTTAGCGAGGTAATCGCTTCCATATCGAGGTGGTTGGTAGGCTCATCCAGTATGAGTACATTTGTTGCCATTATCATCATCTTTGAGAGCAGCACTCTTACTCTTTCTCCTCCCGAAAGCACCTTAACCTGCTTCACACCCGCATCTCCCGGAAAAAGCATACGCCCCAGGAAGTTTCTCACATAGGTAGCATCCTTCTCCGGCGAAAACGGAAGCAAAAATTCCGTAATATTTTCATTTCCCTTGAAAAGCTCGGTATTGTCCTTAGGGAAATAGCCCTGTGAGGTGGTAACTCCCCACTTGTACTCTCCCTCGTCCGGCTCCATCTCTCCCGCCAAAATCTTAAAAAGCGTGGAAATAGCCTTTACATTAGGGCCTACAAATGCTATCTTGTCCTCCCTGCCTACGGTAAACGAGATGTCGTCCAGCACCTTAACTCCGTCCACGGTCTTTGAAAGGTGGCTTACCGTAAGCACCTCATTTCCTATTTCTCTCGCAGGGCGGAAATCTATATAAGGATACTTGCGGCTTGAAGGTTTGATATCGTCAAGCTCTATCTTTTCAAGCGCCCTCTTCCTGCTTGTAGCCTGTTTAGACTTACTTGCATTTGCGGAGAAACGCTGTATAAATTCCTGAAGCTCCTTTATCTTTTCTTCCTTCTTCTTATTCGCCTCTTTCATCTGACGCACCATAAGCTGACTTGACTCATACCAGAAGTCGTAATTACCCGCATACAGCTGTATCTTACCGTAATCTATGTCCGCAGTATATGTACATACCTTATTTAAGAAGTAACGGTCATGCGACACGACTATAACCGTATTCTCAAAGTTAATAAGGAACTCCTCCAGCCATCCTATTGCATCCATATCCAAGTGGTTGGTAGGCTCGTCGAGAAGAAGTATGTCCGGATTTCCGAAGAGCGCCTGTGCAAGCAAAATCTTTACCTTTTTTGATGCTTCCACTTCGCTCATCATCATATAGTGATATTCGGTATCTATACCGAGTCCGTTAAGAAGTGTAGCCGCATCCGACTCCGCTTCCCAACCGTTCATAGTTGCAAACTCTCCCTCAAGCTCACTCGCCCTTATTCCGTCTTCGTCGGTAAAATCTTCCTTGGCATATATCGCCTCTTTCTCCTTCATTATCTCATAAAGTCTTTTGTTACCCATAATGACCGTATCCAGCACAGGGTAAGCGTCATATTTAAAATGATCCTGCTGCAAAAATGAAAGCCTTTGCCCCGGTGTTATGATAACCTCTCCGGAGGTAGGCTCCAGCTGTCCCGATAAAATTCTTAGAAAAGTGGACTTTCCGGTTCCGTTTGCACCTATAAGCCCATAACAGTTACCCTCTATAAACTTGATATTAACCTCTTCAAACAGAGCCTTTTTGCCAAGTCTAAGTGTAATATTACTTGCCTGAATCATTATAATTATCCTTTCTTTGCTGAAACTAAATCTGCCGTTTTGACAGTTTCCGCCAAAACAAGGAGTGGAAGTTCAGACTAAGCTCATATCCACCCCTTGATTTAGGGTACATAACCTTATTTTACTATATATTTGAAGTTTTGCAAGAGGTCAGGCAATCTTTTATTCAAAACCGTATTTCTTTCTCAGTTCTTTCAAAATTCCCAGATATTTTTCTCTTTTGGCGATTTTGTCGGCACTTTCTTCATACACTCTTATTTTATCATCTATTTCAGTCTTTATATCTTCCGGCAGATTGTTGGCTCCGTAGGTAAACACCACAGCATTTTCTTTCTCGATATGCCTGATTAAAAGATTGGCATATCCTGCCGCCGCTTCCACTATGTCAAGTTTTACCGCCGTAGACCTGTCGTCCTTATACCTGTCGAGCGCCATTTCAAGATCCATGATATGCCCTCTGCCTATCTCATGCTCCACTAGCATACCATGTGTTATAAGATTTTCCGCAACCTTGCCGAGCCTTGCCGCCATCTCGTTAAAAAGGTAGTCTTCCTCTTTTCCATGATGATATTTGTCCGCATAATTTCTCGCAAAATCTATAAAGGTTCTAAAATCCTCCTCTACAATCTCTCCGCCCTCTATTACATTACAGCAGGCTTTTTTTATTACTGCAAGAAGGCTCATTATATTTTCATGCTCTTTCACCATAATATCAACTGTATACATATCTTACCTCTTTCCTTATCCTATTTTGTATCTGTTTTCTTCTACATTCTGATATTTCAGTCCCGTTTCGGACAAAAGTCCGTTAATCAGCTCGGAATTGAGGGTGTAATATACCTCTCCGTCTGCTCCTGCCGCTTCCCAATATGCACCATGCAAATCTTCAAGCTTTACCCACTCTATCTCCTCCGGAGTTTTCCTTACTATCTCGTTTACCCTGTCACAAGGCATACCGTCGACAATTATGTTGTTAATCTCCCTGAAGGAATCTATCGCGTCCGTTTCCGCCGCAAATGCTCTCTTTCTGCCGAAATCATACGCAGTTTTCTTAAGCTCCTCAAGCCTGTCCGCCCCTCCTCTTAATATTTCCGCAACAAGCTCCGCATAATCTCTTTCTTTCTCTATTATTCTCTCCTGAAGCCAGTTGTGAATGTTGCTTTCATCTATTACTTCTTCAAGTGCCGGAAGCTCTGTGTACTCGTATTTTTCCAAATCATTTACCTGCCACCCTCTGTCTTTTGCAAGTTTTTCAATCTCCCCCGTAAGTTCTCCTAAAATCCCTATTTTCCTAT
>JBHADN010000155.1:0-7522 GCA_041855085.1 Catonella sp. | reverse complement strand
GCAATGCCTATGTTGCAGAAGCAAAAAAACAGGTATTCGGGCAGGTGGGTATAGATATGATAGCAGGCCCGTCGGAGGTGCTTGTGCTGGCGGACGGAAAGTCGGAGCCGAAGTTTGTGGCGGCGGATTTGCTGAGTCAGGCGGAGCATGACCAAAATGCATCCTGTGTGCTTATA
Source organism: Catonella sp. (assembly GCA_041855085.1). GTDB lineage: Bacteria > Bacillota > Clostridia > Lachnospirales > Lachnospiraceae > Catonella. The sequence goes on along the minus strand of JBHADN010000155.1, from coordinate 7,346 downwards.
ACCGACTCCGAGGCACTTGCAAAGGCAGTTCAGAGGGAGATTGAGGTGCAGCTTGTAAAGCTTGAAAGAGAGGAGATTGCAAGAGCCTCGATAGACAACAACGGCAAGATAATAATATGCAACAATTTGCTGGAGGGTATAGATATAGCCAACAGAATAGCTCCTGAGCATATGGAAGTATGTGTAGATGCTCCGTTTGATTATTTGGGTCTTATTAAAAATGCAGGCTCGGTATTTCTTGGAAGATACAATGCAGAGCCTACCGGAGATTATTTTGCAGGCCCTAATCACACTCTGCCTACTTCGGGTACTGCGAGGTTTTACAGTCCGCTTTCGGTGGAAGACTTTGTGAAAAACATACAGTACAGCTACTATACGGAGGAGGCTCTGAGAGAGGATTATAAAAAAATATCCTATTTTGCGGGAAAAGAGGGGCTTACGGCTCATGCAAGGGCAGTAGATATAAGGTTTGAGGACTAAAATAGGCTGCAGATGGTTTTAGGATGGGAGATTATATGACGGTTATCATAGATTACGGAGTAGGTAACTTATTTTCTTTGAGCAGCTCATTTAAGGCAATAGGAGAGGATATCGTTGTCAGTAGGGATGAGGAAGTCATAAGAAAGGCTGACCGACTGGTGCTTCCGGGAGTGGGAGCTTTTGGAAATGCGGTAAAAAAGCTTAAGGAGAGCGGACTTACGGAAGTTATAATAGAAGAAACTGCAAAAGGCAAGCCGCTCCTCGGTATATGTCTGGGTATGCAGCTTCTTTTTGAAAAGTCTTTTGAGCACGGAGAAAATGAGGGGTTGGGGCTTATAAAAGGGGAGATAAGACCTATAAAGAAGGCGATACCTCAGAACTATCAAGTGCCGCACATGGGCTGGAACGGACTTATTTTCGCAGAGGGCAAGGAGAAGAGCCCCCTGTTTGAAGGAATTGAGGACGGCGAGCAGGTATACTTTGTACACAGTTTTGCAGGGTTTGGCTGTAAGGACAGTCTGCTTGCTGAAGCCGAGTACGGGGTAAATATTACGGCTGCGGTCGGGAACAAAAATATATTCGGTGTGCAGTTTCATCCGGAGAAGAGCGGAAAAACAGGACTTAAAATACTCGGTAACTTTTGCAGACTTTAAGAAAGGCAGGCATACATGATACTATTTCCGGCGATTGATATATATGACGGCAAGGTTGTAAGGCTCTTTAAGGGAAACTACGATGAGATGACCGTTTACGGCGATAATGTAATAGCGGTGGCAAAGGGCATAGAAGAAAAGGGAGGAACTCATCTTCATGCTGTTGACCTGGAGGGTGCAAAGAACGGGAACGCTGCAAATTTCAGGTATATCAGGGAAATCTGCGAAAATACATCACTTAAGGTGGAGATAGGCGGAGGTATAAGAGATAAGGAAACTATGGAAAAATATATTTCCATAGGAGTAGATAGAATAATACTCGGTACCAAGGCGGCTACCGATAGAAGCTTTTTAGAAGAGGCGGTTAAGAGCTACGGCGAAAAAATAGCGGTGGGTGTGGATGCTAAGGAAGAAAAAGTTGCAGTAAAGGGTTGGCTGGAGGTTCTGGATTTAGACTTATATGAATTTATAGACGAGATAAGAGAAATAGGAGTAAAGCACATCATAGTTACGGATATAGCAAAAGACGGAGCTATGAACGGCATAAATAAAGAACTTTTTGAAAAACTGAGCAGGATTAAAGACATAAATGTGACCGCATCGGGAGGAGTAAGTACGACGGACGATATAAGACAGTTGAAGGAGCTCGGGATTTACGGAGTTATACTCGGCAAGGCAATGTACAACGGAGCAATAGATCTGAGGGAGGCGCTTAGCATATGATAACCAAAAGGATTATCCCCTGCCTTGATATAAAGGACGGCAAGGTAGTAAAGGGCGTAAATTTTAATAATGTAAAAGAAATCTCAGAACCCGTAAGCTTGGGGAAGTATTACAGCGAGTCGGGTGCGGATGAACTGGTGTTCTATGATATAACTGCAAGCATTGAGCAAAGAGGCATATTTACAGAAATTTTAACGAAAGTCGCCTCGGAAATATTTATACCGCTGACGGTCGGCGGGGGTATAAATACTATAGATGATTTTGACAGGGTGCTGAAATGCGGCGCAGACAAGGTGTCGGTAAATTCAGGAGCAATAAAAAGACCGGAGCTGATAAATGAAGCTTCATATAAATACGGGAACCAATGTGTAGTGCTTTCCGTCGATGTCAAACGAGTTGATGGGAACTACCATATATTTACTGCGGGAGGAAAGCTGGATACTGAGATATCCGCACTTAAGTTTATAGAGGACGGAGTGAGAAGAGGAGCGGGCGAGATAGTTGTCAACTCTATAGATACGGACGGGGTAAGAAAAGGGTTCGACATAGAGCTTTTAAGAGAGGTCTGTTCACTTGCCGATGTACCTGTTATAGCCTCGGGAGGAGCAGGAGGAGAAGCTGACTTTGTAAGTCTTTTTAAGGAAATACCTGAAATCTCGGCAGGTCTTGCGGCATCTATTTTTCATTCAGGAGAAACAAAGATAGGGAAGCTGAAGGAAGAACTGCAAAAAAATGGAATATTAGTGAGGATATAGGTGAGATATGATTGATTTTGATATAGATAAGATTAAATTTGACAAAAAAGGGTTAGTGCCTTGCATAGTTCAGGACTTTATAAGCAAAAGGGTGCTGAGTCTTACTTATATGAACAGAGAATCTCTGGAGATTACACTTGAGAAGGAGCTTGCCTGCTTTTATTCAAGGTCAAGGAAAAAGCTGTGGCTCAAAGGAGAAACAAGCGGTAATTATCAGCATGTAGTAAGGCTTGAGAGTGATTGTGACGGCGATGCCCTGTTAATACAGGTAATAAAGGACGGAGTTGCCTGCCACAGAGGAAATGAAAGCTGTTTTGACGAAACCATGGCGGTGGACTTCGGCAGCAATAAGTCCGAGCTGATTGATGTTTACAATGTGAACAGGGAAAAGACGGGAGAGATACTGCTAAGAGGTACAAGACTTAGAGAGGGGCAGTATATGCTGTATGTGCTGGCAATTTTGGAGGATGAGTATGGAAAAATTCTTGCTACCAGAAGAGGTCTGCACAAAAAATGGGGTGCAGGCATGTGGGAAGTGCCCGGAGGAAGTGTGAATTCTGGAGAAAGCTCCCCGGAGGCTGTTATAAGGGAAGTGTTTGAGGAAACGGGGCTGGATGTGTCAGGCTGCAGGAACAGGCTTATTTACAGCTATGTAAATGAGGACGCGGAGAGCGGAGATAATTATTTTGTGGATATATATCACTTCAAGGGGTGCTTTGATAAAAGTAAGATAAGAGTGAATGAAGATGAGATTATCGACTATAAATTTTTGGACGGCGACTACATAGGAAGACTGAAGAAAGAGGACGGCTTCCTTCATTATGAAAGAATATTAAGAGCAATGGAGCTGTTGGGAAGCGAAGAAAGATAAGTGAATCGGGATTTATTAGCACTCAACTAAAAAGAGTGCTAATAAATCCTTGACAATAAACGGTTTCAGTATTATTATATTACCGAGTGGTTATTCCGGTCGGTGAGGAAGAGTCGCTTGCGGCTCTTTATTCGTTATCGGAGAACTTTTGTATTATAAAAATTGCCCGATATCAAGGGGTACTGAAATAAAGGAGAATTTTATGGGAAACATTGAAAAAGGTTCACTGTCAATTACCTCGGAGAATATTTTTCCGATTATAAAAAAATGGCTCTATTCCGACCATGACATATTTTTGCGAGAGCTTGTGTCAAATGCCTGCGATGCCATAACAAAGCTTAAAAAGCTTGACGGTATAGGCGAGTGGAAGGCGGCAGAGGGAAATAAGTTCAGAGTTGATGTCATAACCGACAGCGAGGCAAAGACCATAACCGTTATTGACAACGGTATAGGTATGACAGCCGAAGAAGTTAAGACCTACATCAATCAGATAGCTTTTTCGGGTGCGGCAAGCTTTCTTGAGCAATACAAGGACAAGACCGGGGACGAGCAGATTATAGGGCATTTCGGACTTGGATTTTATTCAGCATTTATGGTGGCTAAGCGAGTGACCATAGACACGCTGTCATATAAAGAGGGTTCAAAGGCTGTGCATTGGGTGTCCGACGAGGGAATCGACTTCTCTATGGAGGATGGCGACAGGACAGAGAGAGGTACTAAGATTACACTTTTCCTGAACGATGACTGCTACGAGTTTTCAAACGAATACAGGGTAAAAGAGGTTCTGGAGAAATACTGCTCCTTTATGCCTGTGGAGATATATTATACCAATGCAAACAAGGCAAAGGAGGAGAAGAAAGAGGACGAAAAAGAAGAGGAGATTAAGCCTGTAAACGAGATAAATCCTCTTTGGGGCAAGCATCCGAACGAGGTTAAGGAGGAGGACTACAAGGAGTTTTACAGAAAGGTATTCAGAGATTATAAAGAACCGCTTTTCTGGATACATCTTAATATGGACTATCCGTTTAATCTTAAAGGAATACTGTATTTTCCTAAGATTAATAATGAGTATGAGGCGGCAGAGGGCACTATAAAGCTGTATAACAATCAGGTGTTCATAGCGGACAACATAAAAGAGGTTATACCGGAATTTTTGCTTCTATTAAAGGGCGTGATAGATTGTCCGGATTTACCGCTTAATGTGTCAAGAAGCGCATTGCAGAATGACGGCTTTGTGAAGAAGATTTCAGACTACATTACAAAAAAAGTAGCGGAAAAGTTGTCGGGACTTTGCAAGACGGACAGGGAGAATTACGAAAAATACTGGGATGACATAAGCCCGTTTGTAAAGTACGGCTGTCTGAGAGATGACAAGTTTGAGGAAAAAATCAAGGATTATATATTATTCAAGGATTTAAATGATAAGTATGTGACCTTTGATGATTATATCAAGACCTTAGAGCCTGAAAAGGAAGAGGAGCAGGAGAACACCGAGGAAAAAACTGAGGACGGGGAGAACTCCGAAGAGAAATCGGAGGAGAAGCCTAAAAAAATCGTTTACTATGTGACGGATGTTACCGAGCAGAGCCAGTATATTAACATGTTCAAGGAAAACGGACTTAATGCGGTAATTCTCTCGCACAGGATAGACCAGCCGTTTATGAATGCCCTTGAGATGAAGAACGAGGATATCAAATTTGAGAGAATTGATTCTAAGGTAAATGCTTCCGCCAAGAATGAGATTGCGGAGGAGGAGCTTAAGGCGATGACGGAAAGTCTGTCGGGGCTTTTTAAGAAGGCGCTTTCAAAAGAGAAGCTGGAGGTCAAGGTAGAGAGCCTTAAAAATGAAAATATATCTTCAATGATTACGGTTTCCGAGGAAATGCGCAGAATGCAGGAAATGATGAAGATGTATGCAATGGGCGGCATAGGAGCGGACAGTCCTTTTGACGGTGGCGAGGTGTTGGTTCTAAATGAAAACAACACTCTCGTAAGATACCTCCTTAACCATAAAGAAGAGGCGGAAAATGATAAGATAAAGCTTATATGTGAGCAGCTCTACGACTTGGCGGTGATGGCAAACAAGCAGCTTTCGTCGGATGCTATGACAAAGTTTATAGCAAGGAGCAACGAAGTGCTCAAGATGATTGCGGAGTAAAATACAATATTGCAGTTAGGAGCATCCCCCCTACGCGGCATGTAGCCGTGTAGGGGGGATTTGCTACACTCAGCTTACGGATGTTGAGCAGGAAACAAATGGGTTGTTGTATGCCGATAGAACGCCTAAGGCAAACATAGAAAAAATCAGAGAGATTTTTTTGAAATAAATATGTATTGACTTGATTTTAATGATATTCAGGAGTGACGACGGGGGAAGGTGAATTCTTGGGCTGACTGTATAGGCAGTCCAAGAAGTGTTTAGGCAGAATTCCCCCCGCAACCGACATACTGATTCCCAACGCAAGAACAATCAGAAATGCAACCGCTCCCGTAGATACATCCATAATGAACATAAAACGACTCTCGCCGGCGGTCATAAAGGTGGATATCATTGAGTGCTCCAATGCAAGCATAGAAACTGTTGCATCTACACAGTTTATATTTCTAAGTGTAGTAAGAAGAGGAGAATGCTTTTTTCTTACCTTGATGATGTTCACAATTGCCATTGTGGTTTTGTAGAAGGTGTATGTAGCGATTGTAATCATCACAATTGTATGTTTAGCATCATTTCTTCCAAGGCTTACATTTAAGCAAACCATCCCTGATAATACAACTGCAAGGAAGCAAACCCACAGTCCGCAAAAACGCATAACAGAATGTTCAGTTCTGCCCGGCTTCTTTTTAAATTCATAGGTCACAGCATAGAAACGCATAATGGCAAGAATTGAATAGTATACAAATAGCGTAATAAACCAGAAAGAGTGGTTTGAAATACCGAGAAAGCCGTTAAAAGCCGCATAAGCAAGATTGATGAAAAGGCTTTCACAGGCAAAAACAGTAATGCGAAATCTTGCATCTTCCAAGGTCTTTCTGGCGATTGAAGAATGCTTAGCTAAGGAAACTGCCCATTTTATCATAAATCTGCGATTCCTTTGTACTCAGAATTTAGTATTTCCATCATATTCTCAGGGGTTTCCTTGCAGCCTCCCGCCAACCATTTCTTTATGACAGCATTAAGTCCCTGCATAAAAAATTCAATGTGGTAGTCCACAAAACGGTTTCCAAAACGCTTTTTTGCCATCTCCATGTCGTATGACAAGACTCGTATCTGACTGTCATAGCCCAGCTTGAAGTAAGCGCTGTAGAATATCTGATTTTCGTAAATGTTCTTAAAAAGTTTCAAAAAATTATGAGAATTTGTGAGTGACTCTCCCTCTTCGTGATAAATTTCCGCAACCTGAGCCTCAAGCTTATCTCTAAGCTTGTCGGCAAGGTCATATACATCAAGGTAATGTGAATAAAATGTACTGCGATTGATATCCGACTCCTTACAGATAAGTGAAACCGTAATCTGATTCAGCTCTTTTTTCTGCAAAAGCTGTAAAAACACAGATTCTATAGTGTGTATAGTATTTTGCTTTCGTTTATTATCCTTAGTATTCAAAAAAACCTCCTATTAAAAGCTTAGCAGCGATTATTCCGACACTTATTAAAATGTTGATGGTTGTAATCTGTTCTATTCAGAATTATACTACAATCACAATAAAAACACAACAGTTGTTTTATTAAAAAAATTTAAGAAATCGGGAGGATGTCAGTATGAAAAAAAGCAGCTTTATTACCTTGGTTCTGGGCACGGTCAGTGGAGTTATGTTTGCTCTGGGAATGTGCATGGCACTGCTGCCGGAGTGGAATTCTTTTAAG
>JBHADN010000154.1:0-9671 GCA_041855085.1 Catonella sp. | reverse complement strand
GGATACGAGCAAAAGCTCTGCCGAAATAAAAAGCTTTCTTTTCATTATATCCTCCCTAAAATCTGTTGTATATGAACTGTCTTGCGTCATAGCCCATTCCGTACGCTCCGAATATTATAATGATAAAAAACAGCACAGCCAGACCGAAATGCTGTACAGCCTCGCTTCTCTTAAGTATTTTATCTCTTAAATCCTTATCTCTGCTGTTTAAGCTTACTGCAAACATAATAACGACGGAAACGGCTATTACCGCAAAGTCGTAGGCTTTAAGCCCGAGCCCGTAAACTGCTGAAAGCTCTATATCATTTATGGCAAAAATACTTATAAACGCACCGAATGCGGCATTCACATCTTCATAGCAGTCCAACAGCCTGAGGCTGCTCATAATAAAAATCGTTCTCAAAATTCTGAAAGCATCGTATATTCTGAAGGGGAGCTTCGTTACAGGTACATAGCTGTGAAACAGCCTGTAAACTCCCTTAAGTTCCTCCGACACAAGTATAATCACTCCGTTCAGCAAGCCCCATACTATAAAATTCCAGCTTGCTCCATGCCATAAGCCCGTAAGAAACCAGACCGTCAGAGTTGAGAGGTAAACAGGTATTTTTCTTCCTGCCCCGTTTCCGAAAATTTTTTTTGACTTCCGCGAAATAAAAAGCATAAAGTCCGATATCGAAAGCGGATAAAAAACATATTCTTTGAACCAGCTGCCCATAGTTATGTGCCACCTGTTCCAGTACTCCTTTACGGACTTTGAAAAATATGGGCGAATAAAGTTTTCTTCCACCTCTATCCCAAGCATTTCGGCTATTCCCAAGGTTATATCTATGCCTCCGGTAAAATCCGCATATATCTGAACTGCATAAAGCATCATGCCGAGCAGCACAAAGGCACCGCTGTATCTTTCGGGGGAGGCGGTAACGGTAATTACCGCCTTAACAACTCTGTCGGCTACCACCACTTTTTTGAAATAGCCCCAAAGCACCCTGTACAGTCCTCTTATAAAGAGCCTGCCGTCAAATTCATGCTTTTTATATAAAGACAAAACCTGCTTGTCAAACCTGCTTATAGGTCCTTGTATCAACTGTGGAAAAAACGAAACGAAGAGGGCAAATCTGCCTAAATTTTTCTCTGCGTCATATTTCCCCCGAAATACATCCAAAAGGTAGCCTATACTCTTGAATGTATAAAATGAAATCCCCAAAGGGAGCAGGAAATTTGCAAAAGCCTGAGGCTGACCTCCAAACAGCTCCGTTTTCACAAAGTTTATATTGGCTATAACAAAGTCGGTATATTTTACAACCAAAAGTACTCCCAAGGAGGATAGAAGCCCTGAAAATAGCCATATCCTCCGTTTTTTTCTTATGTTTGTCCTAATATGTTCATATTCCCGACCTTTAAGACTTTTCTTTTTTTCCCTTTCCCAAGCGTTCAGCTCCGACAGCTTCAATGCGGTAAAATAAACCGCTCCCGTCATTCCCGAAATATATAAGATATATTCTTTCCCCGCCAGAGCATAAAATCCGCAGCTTACCGCCAGCAAAAGCTGCCATTGAAACTTTTTAAATACGGTGTAGTAGCCAAGCAGCAACAAAATCAAAAAACCGATAAATTCATAGGATACAAACAGCATTTTTACTCCAATTCTTCGAGCAGTTTTAATATGGCGGCAACAGAATTAAAATTTTCGGGAACAATCTCGTTTGCGGGAATTTTAATTCCGAAGCTTACAGCTATTTCGGAAATAAGAGAAACTATATCCAAAGAGTCAAATATTCCGTCATCCACCAAATGTATTTCCTTATCATAGTCCACCTCTGGATGAATTTCCCTCAATATACCCTGTAAACTGCCCTTATCCATTTTTAACTCTCCCGTCCTTTTATAATAATATCAAGTTTTAGTTCTTTGAACCCATGTATAGGCGTTTTATGCTTACTCTGTCCGGCTTGCCCCCTGTGGTCACAGGCAGTCTGTCCCTCTTTTCTACAAGCCCCGGCACCATGTACGACGGCAGCTTTTTTCTGAAATACAGTTTTACTTCCTCCGGCTTAGCCGTCCCCTCATATATAAAGCAAATCTTTTCATTTTCTCCGTCATAAAAGCTGATGCCTGCCGCCACATTTTCACAGCCGTTCCCTGCCTTTTCTATCTCCTCCAGCTCTATGCGGTATCCCAGATGCTTTATCTGATTATCCTTTCGTCCGACAAAGCAAAGCTCTCCGTTTTCATTAAAATATCCTATATCGCCCGTTCTGTATATATTTTCAAAATAATCGGAATTTAACGGATTTCTCACAAAATTCTCAAGCGTCCTTTTTTCATCCCTGTAATAGCCTGCTGCCACTCCTGCACCCCTTATACATATCTCTCCCCTTTGTGACAATCTGTTTTCTTCATCCAAAAGAAAGATGTCGGTATTCGGAAACGGTTTGCCTATAGGCAGGGTTTCTTTCAACTCCTTATTTTTATCTGCCACATAATAGCTGCTCATGCCTGTGCATTCCGTAGGTCCGTAAAGATTTATAAATCTCGCCTCCGGGCAGGCAGTCATCCATGCTTTAAGATGATTCAGGGGGAAGACCTCTCCTCCGAAAGCTATTACCTTAAGGTGCTCAGGCTTTAAAAACTCAAACGCTCCAAGCTTTGTAAGTATGGTAAGGGCGGAAACCACAAAACAGATGGTATTTATTTTATTTTCGTTCAGATATTCAATCAGCCTTACCGGTGCTGCAAAAAGCTTCTTCGGTATGAGGTATGTGGTTGCTCCGAATTTTAAGGTAGTGTAGAAGTCCTTCAGGCAGGCATCCAGATAAAATGGGGCTTGATTTCCGAATACCGTATCCTCGCTGCAGCAAAGCACCTTTGAAAGTTCTTCTATGTAGTCGATTACATTTCCGTGAGTGGCTATAACTCCCTTAGGAACTCCTGTTGATCCGGATGTAAATACCACATATATCGGATCCGTATCTATGCTCCTGTTTCTTATCTCTGCCAGCTTTCTGCCGTCTATCTCGCCTGCTATGCTCTCATAACTCACTATCTCTCCTGTAAAACCCGAGCTCTTCGCCCTGTCTTTTGTAGTTTCGTCACAAATCATAAGCCTCGCCGAGGCTATCTCCAATATATGACTTATTCTCTCTTCCGACATTTCCATATCCACGGCAATGTGATAATTCCCCGCTCTTATAACGGATAGAAACACAGCCGCTTCTTCCGGCGACTTCTCCATAAAAACAATGACAGGCTCTCTGTAAATTCCTTTATTTGTTAAAAATGTAGCAATCTCCCGTGTCCTCTCTTTCAGCCTGCCGAAGCCGATACTGCTCTTTTCTCCTATGAAAGCCGCTTTATCTGGATATTTTTCAGCCGCAGCGTCCAAGTAATCTACCACATTGGTAATTCTCATATACAGCTCCCTTTAAAACCACACCGGAAATACTTTTTCAAGCATTATGCCTGCGGCAACGGATGCGATATTTGCAGTAAAGGCATACAAAAATATTTTAATGCCGCTTATTTCTCCTGTCGGTTTATTGAATTTTGCCTTATATATCCGGTTCTCTACGGCAATTACAACAACTTCAAGCAAAGGCAGAGCCAGTACAAAAGCCATACCTCCCGCCATATAGACTATAAAGTTCAATAACAGATTAAGTCCGAGCTGGGTAGCAATATTCACTTTCACTATACAGCCTATAAGTTTTTTATTAAAAAATCCGAAGAGCAATGCTACCGCCAACTCTATAATAATTGTAAGCACGGTTCTGAAGAGAATCCCCAAAGCCTGACCTTTGTAATCATAGTTATTTTTCAGCACAAGCTTGCCCGCAGCCTCGACATCCGTACTGAAAGAACTGTCGAAAGCGTATCCTTGGTAAATCCTGCTAACCTTAAAGCTCTCCGTTTCAGGAAAATACAGCAACAGTTTAAACCTCTCCGGAGGATAGTAGTTCCAGTCAAGAAATTCCTCTTCGGAGCATTTCCAAAATGTGCTCAAAAAATAAAATCCGTCCTCATCCTGATATTTTTTGAAAGCATTTACTATGCTCTCCGTTTTGCTCCCGTATTTTTCGTACATCCACCCCGGAATTTCGTTCCCTTCCGTATACGGCCCTGTGGTTTTACTCTCTGACAACAGCGTACCGTAGCATTCCCTTGTTCCGATATTTTCAAAGGAAATTACCACCGAGGACTTTGGCCCTATATCTGCCCTTACCTTGACCGAAAATAGAGAAAGTACTATTAAAATGCTGATAAAAATCGAAAATTTTGCTCTCATTTTCTCCTCCTACAACTCATAATAATGAGGTATTATGTCCTCAAATTTTCCGTCCGGCATACGAAATCCCTTCGGAATTGTCCCCAGTTTAACAAATCCAAGTTTTTCATACAGCCTCAGGGCTACCGTGTTGGTTGCAACTACTGCATTAAACTGAAGTATTCCGAAACCTTTCTCTTTAGCCGTATAAATACAATGTCTTACCAATTGCTCGCCTATGCGCAGTCCTCTGGCTGAAGCCTTTACCGCATAGCTTGCATTTGAAATATGCCCGCAGCGACCTATATTGTTAGGATGAAGTATGTAAATCCCCACAACCTCCCCATCTTCCCTCACTGCAATTCCGGTATAGGTCTGTGAAGCAAAAAACTCATCTCCTGCAAATTCATCAAGCTTCTCTTCCTGAGGAAATGCTATGCCTCCCTCAACCACCTCATTCCATACTTCTATCGCGCCTTTTATAAATTCTTTGCTGTACTCTCTTATTGTAATTTCCATTTTGTCAGCCTCCCTTAAGTTCTTATCCGAATTATTTCCGGGGCAATTTATGCCTTTTTACCGCCTGCACATGAATAATCGGTATTTAATACTAACATGGTAACTAAAATTTCAAAAAAAGTCCATAGGCTTTTTACCTATGGACCTCTTCTTATACAAGCACTTCTTTATTTTCTTCTTTCTCTTCCTCAGCATTTTCTTCCGTTTTTTCCTCTTCAGGCTCCGGTATTCCTCTTATCTCTCTGTACATCTTTATAAATTCTTTGCCTGTTATGGTTTCCTTCTCTATGAGGTATTCGGCTATTCTGTCAAGTGCATCTCTGTTTTCCTTTATAATATTCACAGCCTTTTCATAAAATTCCCTCATAAGAGAGGCAATTTCCGCATCTATCTTGGCTGCCGTTTCATCCGCACAGTTAAGCACAGCCCTGCCGTCAAGATATCTGTTTTCAACCGACTCAAGTCCCACCATTCCGAATTTTTCCGACATTCCGTACTGGGTAATCATCGAGCGAAGTATAGCGGTTGCCCTCTCTATATCGTTGCTTGCACCCGTTGTAATAGAGTTAAATACCACATCCTCGGCTGCTCTTCCGCCTAAGAATGTAATAATATCGGTTTCCAGCTCCTCCTTGCTCTGCAGGAACTTTTCTTCCTTAGGAAGCTGCATAGTATAACCCAAAGAGCCCATTGTTCTCGGAACTATGGTTATCTTCTGCACAGGATCCGCATTTTTCATAGAAGCCGTTATAATAGCATGTCCAACCTCGTGGAAAGCCACTATTTTTTTCTCCTCTTTGCCCAGTATCCTGTCTTTCTTTTCCTTACCTGCTATAACCACTTCCACGGCTTCAAAGAGATCCGCCTGTGAAACTGTCTTTCTGCCTGCCTTAACCGCCATAATAGCAGCCTCATTTATCATGTTCGCAAGATCGGAGCCTACTGCACCGGCGGTTGCCATCGCTATTGCATCAAGGTCTACCGTATCATCCATAAGCACATCCTTGCTGTGTACCTTAAGAATGGCAATCCTGCCCTTTAAGTCCGGACGGTCTACTATAACTCTTCTGTCAAAGCGCCCCGGTCTTAAAAGCGCCTTATCAAGTACATCGGGGCGGTTAGTTGCTGCAAGTATTACCACGCCCTTTGATTTAGGATCAAATCCGTCCATTTCAGCCAAAAGCTGATTTAAGGTCTGCTCCCTCTCATCATTTCCGCCGCCATATCTAGAGTCCCTGCTCTTACCTATCGCATCTATCTCGTCTATAAATATTATACAGGGCGCCATGCTGTGCGCCTGTTTAAATAAATCCCTTACTCGCGATGCTCCCACACCCACGAACATCTCTACAAAGTCGGAACCGGAAAGCGAGAAAAACGGCACATTTGCCTCTCCTGCCACCGCTTTTGCAAGCAGAGTCTTACCCGTTCCCGGAGGCCCTACCAGTAGCGCTCCCTTAGGAAGCTTAGCTCCTATCTCCGCATATCTGCCGGGATTGTGCAGAAAATCCACCATCTCTCTGAGAGAATCCTTTGCCTCATCCTCTCCTGCCACATCCGCAAAGGTTATGCCCGTTCTCTTTTCCACATAGACCTTTGCATTGCTCTTGCCTACCCCCATCATACCGCCCGCATTTTTTGAAATCGAACGGTAAATAAGATACATAACCACCCAGATACCCACCAAAGGCAGTATATACACGGCAAAAAACTCCAGTATTCCCTGCGTGGCATTTGCAACCGGCGACTGCACCGTAACTCCTGCGTTCAACAGTCTGCTTACAAGTTCCTCATCTCCTATGTAGCCCGTATAATATGTCTGTCTGTAAAGGTCGTTATCGCTGCCCTTTGGGGTAATCTCTATCTTGCCCTGTGAAAGCACGACAGATTCGACCTTGCCGTCCTCAACCATTTTTATAAACTCGTTGTAGGTTATTTCCCTGTTTACTCCCTGCCGCAGAAGGTTCAGGCCGTACATAAACAGTAAAAAAATAACTATTGTAGCTATAAGGGTTATAATACCCGCCTTTTTATTCATTCCGCCGCCTGAGTCATCGCCCTGCTTGTTATTTTTGTTATCTTCCATTTACATCCCCTTAATTTTTTGGCACCGAGGCTTCTCGCCCCCGCGCCGATATTTTGTACTTCTCAAGTCTTTCTCTGCGCATCCTGCCCTGAATTGCATTACCACTATATTATAACCGTAACAAAATGTTAAATCAACAAATCCACATTTTTTTCACACTCTATGTATTTTTAATACAAATTTACACAAAACTCCTCTCTCCGGGCAGGCGTTAATGCTTACCTCCGTTCTTCTCGTAAATAATTTCAAGCCCTTTTATTAACAGCGCCTCATCGACAATTATTTTCTTTTTGCAGTACGGCACAACCAGCCTTGCAAGTCCTCCTGTGGCTATTACCGTCATATTCTTGCCCTTTTCTTCTTCTATACGCTCTATCATTCCGTCTATCATGGCGGCACTTCCATATATTGCCCCGCTCTTCATACTGTCTATGGTATTACTGCCTATTACCTTTTTAGGATGTTCAAGGCTTATCCTTATAAGCTGCGAGGTACCGCTTACAAGCGAGTTAAGCGCGGTTACCATCCCCGGAAGTATAACTCCTCCCAAGAACTGTTTTTTTTCGTTCACATAACTGAAGGTTGTGGCTGTTCCCATATCTATAACCGTTACAGGCAGCTCATATTCCGCTATTGCAGCCACCGCACCCGTTATAAGGTCTGCGCCTAGCTGGGCGGGATTATCTATAACTATATCCAAGCCGCTCTTAATGCCCGGTCCTATTATCATAGGCCTTTTACCGCATACTTTAACTACAGCCTCCGCCAAGGTATCCGTAAGCTGAGGCACTACCGAAGATATTATGCTCCCCTCTATATTCGCAGGCTGCATATCGTATATTTCAAATAAATTCTTTATTGCTATAGCGTATTCCAAGGCTGTTCTGCCCGTATCCGTAGCCAGCCTCTCCTCAAATATCAGCCTTCTGTTTTCAATACAGCCCAACACTATGTTGGTATTTCCCATATCCACCGCAAATATCATATACTTCGCTCCTCTTATTAAAATTTAGGACAGGAAGCCTTTTACAGTCTTTCCTGTCCTACTTTATCCAAGCCTGATTTTTATGTCAAAGAGCCGCTTGCGACTCTTTGCGCCGGATGTACCCGTTCCCGCTTACATCGCTCTAAGCACTAATTCCCCTCTATGATACTCTTTGCCTTGTCAGGTTCGTTTGAAACCGAGAGATAGGCATATTTCCCGTTTCTTACAACAAATGCCTTGTCAAGCCTCTTAAGTTCCTCGGGAACATAGTTTCTGAAGCTTGCCGTCTGGGTTTCTATCCTGCTTTTCAGTTCCTCCTCCACAGCCTTTGCCGCTTCCTCATCTACAGCCTCAAAACAGGCTATCTCCTCTGCCGTGCCTCCCGATGATGAAAGATAAACTTTCATAGCCTTTATCTTGTCCTTAGGAAGAGTAGGATACACTATATCCATGCTCTCCTCTTCCATCTCCGCAAGCTTATCATCATACTTTATTTCGTTCTTAAGCCTTTCCGCAACCTTTACTACATCCACTGCAACCTCGGCAGTACTGCCTGCCGATGCGGTGCTTGTCGTGGCGGAAGTTCCGCTCGCGCTTGCTGAAGTCTTTGCTTCGTTTCCTCCTCCGCAGCCGTTTAACATAAGCAAGAGCGCCAGCGCCGAAGCTGCTCCGGCAAACCTTATTCCTTTTTTCATTACCTGATATCCTTTCTTTAATCAACCGAAATTATTCAGTCTTAATATTCCATATTGACTATATATGCAAGTACCCTTCTGCAATATTCCCTGTCCATATGCACTCCGTCGGGAGTAACATCCGCCGGCAAAAATCCCTTGCTGTCGGCAACTGCCGGAGATAAGTTTACATACTTTACACCTATCTCCTTTGCCATGCTTTTTATGGCTTTATTAAACTTCTTAACATTTTTCATGTTAAATATTTTGTCGGATTTGGACTTCTTCTCCGTGACCGGAAGTATACTGCATACCACAATTTCGGCATCAGGCTGTATTTTCTGTATCGCCTCTATGGTTTTCTTGTACTCGTCCGTAAAAGTGCTTGTATATGGCCATCCAAGTTCATTTATTCCATATCCTATATAAATTTTCCTATAACTCTTGTCTTTTAAGGCATCTATTACTGTGACCGACTTTCCTGCGGCATTTTTTACAACTTTCTCGGTACGGGCATTTTTTATATTAAGTCCTCTTCCTGCAAAAAAGTCAGGGCTTTTAATTCCCGCATTTATCTGAAGCCCCTGTGTCCTTGAATCTCCCAAAAATGCCGCTCCCTCATAATATTTCTCGGCAGCTTTCTTTTCCACCGTTACAAGTTCGCTTATGTCCTTTTTGCTCTTTGTTGTACCTGCCACACTCACAGTACTTGCCACACTTACCGTAGCGGATGCCGTACTTGCGGTTTCTTTTATAACCGTGCCTCCGACAGCTTCCGATGCCGTACTTGCCGACGCGGTCGTATCCGTACTTCCTCCTGCTGTATCCTTCGCCTGAGTCACGGACGAACCCGTAGACACAACCGACGCTATTACAGGTTTTCCTTCGCCTTCGTCCGAAAAAAGGCTTATAATTCCATACCCTGCCATTATTGCGGCTGCCATTATACTGACAGCTACAACCGCCATAAGGCTTCTTTGCTCCCTTCCTCTGTTTTTTCTATATACATTTCTACGGCTCTCATAAGAATTTTTCATAGCTACCTCGTCTAAATATTACCGAAAACCACCTTTATTTTGCAAGTTGAGTATAAGTTTGAAAATGCCAATTGTCAAGGGATTTTCAAGCATTTCTTATATCTTAAGG
>JBHADN010000153.1:0-15133 GCA_041855085.1 Catonella sp. | reverse complement strand
TGCGCTTTGGTGCGGTATCGCCAACGGTTCTGAGGAGATACTCACATCCGATACCTACAACGGAGATATTTATGCAATCATAGAGAGCATAAAGGAACTTCGCGCAAAAGGAAAGAAGCATTATATTATAATAAATGCCGAGAGCGTAGGCAATTCCAACGAGATGGCGAAGATACTCGAGATGGCTACGGGTATGGAAACCAGGGCTACAGTGCTCGGTCATATTCAGAGGGGCGGAACTCCTACTGCGGCGGACAGAGTATACGCAAGTATGTTCGGCGCAAAGGCGGTGGATCTTCTCCTGGAAGGAAAGACAAACAGAGTTATCGGCATGAAAGGCGGACAGTTCGTGGATTATGACATAGCTGAGGCTCTTAAAATGGAAAAGAAGGCAGATCCTTGGATGATAGAACTGAGCAGGAGGTTGGTGAGATAATGGCGATTTTTGAAGGAGCGGGTACAGCTCTCATAACACCGTTTAACAGCGACGGGAGCGTGAGCTACAGTAAACTGGAAGAACTCATAAACAGGCAGATTGAAGACGGAGTTGATGCGCTCATAATCTGCGGAACAACGGGAGAGTCGGCAACACTTACAGAAAAAGAGCATATAGATGTAATACGTGAATCTGTAAAGATGGTAAACAAAAGAGTTCCCGTTATTGCAGGTACAGGCTCAAACTGTACCGCAACTGCGATAGAAATGTCTAAAGAAGCCGAGGAAGTGGGAGCGGACGGCCTGCTGCTGGTTTCTCCTTACTACAACAAGGCTTCGCAGAACGGACTTTTCGAGCATTTTGCAGATACTGCAAATGCGGTTAAGATACCGGTTATACTTTACAACATACCGGGCAGAACGGGAATAAATATAGAGCCTGAAACGGTTGCAAGATTGGCAAGAGAGATAAAAAACATAGTCGGAATAAAGGAGGCTTCGGGCAACATAGGCAATATAGCGAAAATAGCTTCTCTTACGGCAGATTTGGATTTTGCCATCTATTCGGGAAACGACGACCAGGTAGTTCCTCTCTGCTCTCTGGGAGGAAAGGGTGTTATTTCCGTGGCATCACACATCATCCCTAAGGAGATGCACAACATGGTAAGGTATTATCTGGACGGAGATGTAAAAAAGGCGCTTGATATTCAGAATAAATATCTCTCGCTCATAAATACTCTGTTTATAGATGTAAATCCTATACCTGTAAAGGAAGCGATGAACTTTATGGGAATGGATGTGGGAGGCTATAGAAAGCCGCTTACTCCTATGTCTGCGGCACATAAAGAAGTGCTTAAAAAAGAACTTGAAAAATATGGTCTTATATAAATAAAGGAGGTTGTTATGAAGAAGGCATTGGGTGTTTTTTCGGCAATTGCAGGGTTGGCAGTTTTCGGCTGCATAATGTACTGTATATATAAGCATTTCTGCAAATGCTGCGGCAGTTGTAGTTGTGGCTGCTGCTGCGGAGATGAGGAATGTGATTGCGAAGAGGAATGTGATACGGAAGAGTGTGAGGTAAAAAAAAACCCTAGACACTCCAGAGGATACTTTCATCTAAACAGAAAGCATAATTAAATAAAAGAGCATAATTAAAAAAGAGAAACTCCCCGGATAGGCGGTAAGCCCACCCGGGGAGTTTCTGTAAAAATGTGTACTGTACAGGGTATATGCACTGTTCCGTAAGGAAGTTCTTATATTGATTTGCAGCAGGCAAGTCTTTTGTAGTAAATATTTCCGTTTAAAAAACATACGCCTCCCGTCCTACTGTGTAGCAGTTACAAATGACTCCTCCGGCACCACTAAATGCCTCTGCTGATGCAGGATACTTATCTACTATTTTGTCAAACAGAACAGACCATATTACTAAATTAAATCAAAATACTTCATTGCTTTATATATGCCGTCATTTTCCAAGGTATCGGTCACATAGGAGGCGATTTTTTTGATATTTTCATCCCCGTTGCCCATGCAGACGGAATTGCTTAAAAGGCTTAACATCTCCCTGTCATTTTCGCTGTCGCCGAAACCGTATGCGGCTTCAAGCGGCATATGAAGCTCCTCAAGCACCTGCTGTACGGCAACCGCCTTATTGAAGCCCTTTGGAAGAAACTCAAGGAAGCCGTAGCCCGACCAGCTTACCTTGTTATCTTTTGCAGTAGTGTCAACGGGAGTATTTGCGGCATTATACTTAAATTCATTGGGTTTGCGGTGGATAATCATGCTCATAAATTCGCTTATATCCTCCGCCATCCGCATAGCATATTCCCATTGAAAGGGGCTTACCATGCCCGAAAATTTGCCCACGCTGAGCTCAGGAAGGTTATCGCTTCTTATCTCTTTTAAAGGGGCGGATAAGTCCCTGAGCAAAATCTTAAGCCTTGTCGGATCGCTGTAACGCTCAAGAGGCAGGATGTGTATATATTCATCCCCTTCAAAAAACAGCCCCAAATCAGAGCCGTCAAACCACCTTATGATGCGCGAAAGCTCCACCGGCGAAAGTCTGTGGTCTACAAGCACCTTTTCGCCTATGGAAACATAGGTTCCGCCGCCGCAGATTAAGCCGTCAAAGCCTATGTCGATAATCCGCTTAGGCAGCATTGCCCTGCTTCTGCCGCTGCATATAAAACAGAGATTGCCTTTCTCCTGTGCCATTTTAACCGCTTTTAGGGCAGATTCCGGCAAATATTCGCCTCTGCCGAGTAAAGTTCCGTCGATGTCGAAAAATAGTATTTTTTTATCCATAATGAGGTATTATATCCGTTTAGGAGATAAATGGCAAGCTGAAAAGATTTGGGCATACGGGTTAAAAAATAGTAAAAATTGCCGATAAATACATGTAGTATATTGTCAGATGCTTTATAAGGAGTGATTATAGATGAAGAAGATTATAGCTTTTATACTTTGCCTGGTTCTTATCTCAGGCAGTCTGCTGTCGGGCTTCACAATGCAGGCAAATGCAGACGGAGCTGATAAAATATATTCGATAAAAGCAACATTTAAAAATACGGACAAACAAAACCATAAGGGCTTCATAATGGTAGGAACAGCTCTTTCCGTAAGTGATTTTGAAATAAGTGCAAGATATTCCGCAGACGGAGAATATCAGGTGCTCAATAATCTTACAGCCGGCAAGGTGGAGCTTTCGGAAACTAAGATTCCCAACGGAGTAAATACTACATTCAGTGTCAGACTTACATACAAGGATGTAGCCGATACGGTTGACGGAAATGAAAAGGTTGCCGATGTCGTTCTTCAGGTAACCAATGAAACGCTTGAAAAGATAGAGGCAAGGTGGAGCGGAGCTTCAACCTACTATGTCGGCGACAGCATAAAAGAGGCGGAAATTACTCTTCTGGCAGCTTATAAGGTTGTGGATAAGGACGGAAATATAAAGGATGTTACAAGGACAATAAATAACAACTACTTTTCCATAACTCCGTCGGCAATAACTGCGGACGGTGCAAACAATATAACCGTAGAATATGAAAACAAAAAAACTTCGGTTCAGATAAGGGGATACGCTCCGAGAAACCTTGATGTTTCATACAGCGGCGACAAAAATGTCATAGTAGGGCAGTCAATTGACAAGAAAAAGGTAACCGCCGGTATAGTTTATACGAACGGCGACAAGAAAACCGTTAAAAACACGGAGCTTACCATTACAAATGAAGTAGTTCAGGCAGTCGGAGAGCACAGAGTAAATGTCGAATACGGAGGAATGACGGGAACATTTTCGGTAACGGGAGTTGCAAAGGCTCCGTCAAAGATAGATGCGAAGTATTCGGGAACGGATTTGGTAGTAGGCAGCAGGATTGATATTTCAAAGATTACCATAGATGTAACCAATAACGATAAATCAAAGCAGACAATAACCTCGGGATTTACCATTTCTCCGGACACCATAACTCAGATAGGTACAAATACAATCACGGTAACTTATGGAGCTTACACGGATACGATAAATATAAAAGGTACTGAAATGCTTCCGAGCAGCATAATTGCAACCTACAACGGAGGAAGCGTAATAGAGGGTGCTGTTCTTGAGAGGTCGAGCATATCTCTTACAGCTTATTATCCGAACGGAACCAATAAGACGGTGACCGACTTTGAATTATCTGTACAGACTATGAATACCGTGGGAGTGCAGGCGGTTATAGTCAAGCACAAAGGTCTTGAATCTACCATATATGTTCCGGTTACGGCAAGAATGGTAACAGATTTGAGCGTAGTCTACAATGGCGGCACACCTTCGCAGCATTCCTCGCTCGACAGGGAGAAGATAGTTGTTACCGCAACCTACAATGATGGAAGTACAGCCAACATTTCAGACTATATTATAAACACCACTACAGTAAGCAAGGTCGGAGAAAATATTTTTACGATAAACTATGCAGGAAAGAGAGCAACTCTCAAGATAGAGGCGGTTGCAAGGATTATATCGGGAACGGGAAGCCTTGAATCCGCGGCGAGCAGGGAGGATTATTCGACGGACCTTAAAGTATATATACAGGATCAGTTTATCCGTGAAGGTATGGCGTTAAATGTAGAGGATGTGGAAGATGCGGTTATAATGCCGGCAATAAAAAGAGTAAACTCAACCGATAAGTTCGTAGCCTTTGATATGGATGTTGATGATTTTCAGTTTGATGAAAATCGTTTTATGGTGGCGGAGCTTACAGTACCGGAGGGGTTCAATCCGTCAAAAGTAGCAGTATTTTTCACTCCTGACAGAAGAAAGGTCATGGTACAGCAGACAGGCGGTCTTGTGTCTAAGGAACTTTACAGGTTTTACGTGTATAAGTCGGGCACCTATGTGATTATGGAAAAAGAAGACAACGATGTTACCAAGCAGGAATTGAGGGACAGCGAGGCGAGGTCGGCATTTATGGTGGTTTCTGTCACGAATAAGATGAAGGTGGGAGTTAAGTCAAAGATAAAGCCGTACCTGCTTTTCAGCAGCGTGAGCGATGAAACATATACCTACGAAGTGGATGAAGAGGACTTAATGAGTATTTCGGAGGCGGGCGAGATGACGGCAAAGGCGGCAGGCACCGTCACAGTTACGGTAACTGCACAAAAAAGCGGTTTTTCGGAAAGCTACGAGATTGAGATTGAAAAATAATCAGTTTTTGTCGAAGAGTTCAGGTGGATGTATAAGAGCCTGAACTCTTTCGGATGTAGTAAGGTAAACATATAAGATAGTCTGCTAATGTTTGCCTATATCGAAAGTTCACTTTCGTATAGGCAAACTCAGCAGACTATCAAGAAAATTAAATTCGGATATTGTAATAGACGGAAGTTTAATGTAAAATTTGCATTGGACTGTAAAAATCTATGCCAAGCAATTTGCGGTCTGTGCACGAATAATTGGGTACAATCATTGAAAGGAAGATAAATGTCGGATTTAGCTAAACAAATTGAAAGACGCAGAACCTTTGCCATTATTTCTCATCCCGATGCAGGAAAGACCACACTTACGGAGAAGCTTTTGCTCTACGGAGGAGCAATCAATCTTGCAGGCTCGGTAAAGGCGAGAAAAACAAGCCGCCATGCCACATCGGATTGGATGGAAATAGAAAAGCAGAGAGGTATCTCCGTCACTTCATCCGTTATGCAGTTTGAATATGACAACTGCTGTATAAATATACTTGATACACCCGGGCATCAGGACTTCTCGGAGGATACCTACCGCACGCTGATGGCAGCCGACTCTGCCGTGATGGTGGTGGATGCGAGCAAGGGTGTGGAGGCGCAGACAATAAAGCTGTTTAAGGTATGTGTAATGCGGCATATCCCTATATTTACATTTGTAAATAAAATGGACAGGGAGGCGATGGATACTTTCGAGCTTATGGACCAGATAGAAAGTATTCTCGGAATAAAGACCTGCCCTATAAACTGGCCTATAGGCTGCGGAAAGAATTTCAAGGGAGTATATGACAGGGAAAAGGAAACCGTTATAGGCTTCAAGGCGGCACATGCCGGTACAAAGGAGATAGAAACACATTATTTTAATATAAATGATGAGGGGGCCAAGGATGCGCTCGGGAGAGATAACTACGAAAAGCTGAAAGAGGAAATCGAGCTGCTCGACGGCGCCTGCCCCGAGTTTGATATTGAAAAGGTAAACCGCGGAGAACTGAGTCCCGTATTTTTCGGTTCTGCACTTACAAATTTCGGAGTGGAAACATTTCTCACACATTTTTTGAAGATGACGCATCTGCCTTCTGCAAGGATGACGGACAAGGGAGAAATAGATCCGCTTTCGGGAGTATTTTCCGCCTTTGTATTTAAAATACAGGCAAATATGAATAAAATGCACAGGGACAGGATAGCCTTTATGCGTATCTGCTCGGGCAAGTTCGAGGCGGGAATGGAAGTAAATCATGTGCAGGCGGGAAGAAAAATAAGACTTTCGCAGCCGCAGCAGATGATGGCTCAGGAGAGGAAAATAGTGGAAGAAGCGTATGCGGGAGATATAATAGGCATATTCGATCCGGGTATTTTCTCGATAGGAGATACCGTGTGCTCCGAAAGTGAGAATTTCAGATTTGCAGGCATACCTACCTTCGCTCCGGAGCATTTTGCAAGGGTGAGGCAGGCGGACACTATGAAAAGAAAGCAGTTTGTAAAAGGCATAGAACAGATTGCTCAGGAGGGAGCTATACAGATTTTCCAGGAATACAGTCAGGGATTTGAAGAAATTCTGGTGGGAGCGGTAGGAGAGCTTCAGTTTGATGTGCTGAGGTTCAGACTTCAGAGTGAATACAATGTGGAAATTCGTCTTGAAACCCTGCCGTACGAGCATATACGCTGGATTGAAAACAAAGATGTGGATATGGACAAACTTTCGCTTACTATGGACGCAAAAAGAATAAAGGATATGAGAGGCAGACCTTTACTCATATTTACACATCCTTGGAGCATACAGACCGTACTCGAGAGAAATGAGGGCTTAAAGCTTTCGGAATTCGGCAATGCGGAGATGTAGAAAATTTAACTTGAAAATAATTGCGCTTTGGTATAAACTCTGAACTATTATATTTTGAAAGGAGAGCAGGATGACCAAAGCGTATATTTTTGATTTGGACGGAGTAATAGTGGATACGGCAAAGTTTCACTATCTTGCGTGGAGAGAGCTGGCAAAGGAACTGGGCTTCGACTTTTCGGAGGAGGACAACGAAAGGCTGAAGGGAGTAAGCAGGATGAAATCTCTCGAGATAGTGCTTGAAGTCGGCGATATAACTGGGCTTTCGGATGAGAAAAAACAGGAACTTGCAGAAAAGAAAAACAACAGATATCTGGAGTTCATAGAAAAAATCGACAGTAGCGAAATATTGCCGGGAATTAGGGAACTGTTGGATTTTTTGAGGGAAAACGGCGCGAAGACAGCGTTAGGTTCTGCAAGCAAGAGCGGAGGCTTAATACTTTCAAAGCTCGGGCTTAGCGAAAAGTTCGATATCATAGTTGACGGCAATATAGTAGAAAATGCAAAGCCGGATCCTGAGGTATTCATAAAGGCGGCTAATCTGCTGGGCATAGACAACAAAGACTGTACGGTAGTAGAGGATGCAGCCGCAGGTATAGAGGCAGCCGTTGCCGCAGGAATGAATACCATAGGGGTAGGCAGAGAGAGCGTCTTAAAGGGAGCGGATATAGTAGTAGACAGCACGGCAAGGCTGACGGAGGTAATTCGTTAGAGCAGTTTAGGCTTTGTATCAAAGAGCCGACTGTTTTTAAAAATGCCGTTGACAAAAACGATTTTGTATGATATTGTTATCTCAGAAATTAGGATTTTAACAGAGGTAAAGAAGTGGCAAAGATTACTATCAAGGATGTTGCAAGAGAAGCGGGAGTTACGGTGGGAACCGTTTCCAGAGCGTTTAATTCATATCCTGATATCAGTGAGGAAACCAAACAGAAGATATTCAAGACAGCTTCAGCACTTGGCTATGTACCGAATATAGCGGCTAAAAACCTGTCCTCCCGTACGACGAAAAACATAGGGATTATACTTTCGGATTTTTTAAAAACAGATGTAAAAGACTCCTTTCTCGTACAGATTATGCAGGGAGTGTGTGCCTGCGCGCTTCATTCGGGCTATGAAACTATGATATATCTTTCGGATGAGTCCGTAAGCGGCTGCGGTCTTTCCTACAAACAGTTTTGTGACAAACACTCCGTGTCGGGAGTTATACTCGGAGGTCTTGAGAATACCGATCCTTACCTTAACGAACTGCTTCATGGAGAAGTAGCCTGTGTGTTGGTGGATATCAATTTCAAGGGAGATAATGTAGGCTATGTTTCCATAGACAACAAGGCGGCTATGAAAGAACTGGTGGAGTATGTCATAAGCAACAATCATACCAAGTTTATGCTTATAGCGGGAAAGAGGGAAACCTCCGTAAATATAGAAAGACTTGCCGCAGTATATGAACTGCTTCTGGACAGGGGCATAACTCTCTCAAGAGAGGATGTGGCTTACTGTGATTTCAGCGAAGAAAAGGCATACACTGCAGTAAAGGAGTATATAGAAAAGTACGGAAAAACCGAAGCGACGGTGTTTATGTGCTTCAGCGACCTTATGGCATTCGGCTGTATGAGAGCTGTGAAGGATTGCGGGTATTCCATTCCGGAGGATTTTTCAGTAACGGGCTTTGACGGACATCCCATATCGGCTTATACTTCGCCGTTGCTTACTACCGTAAAGCAGGATTTTTACCAGATAGGTTATAAGGGCACGAGTCTGCTTATAGATATGATTAACGGTAACAAGGCGGAAAGGCACATAGCCGCCGATTACAGCTTTATTGAAGGAAAGAGTGTGGGGAGAGTTTAGGACTTTTAAGAAAGTCGGTGTTTTTTTGGCAAAACCGAAAACGATTTTGCTGATAAATATAAAAAATATGGAGGATTTTATGAGGAAAATGAAAAAGGCAATGGCTCTGGCACTTACTGCATTTATTGCAGCAGGAACACTTGCAGCTTGTGGAAGTACAGGAAGTACGGAGAGCAAAACGGCAAGTTCATCAGGCAGTTCGACCGAAGCGACAGCAAGCAGCACGACTGCGGCAAGCTCATCCGCTGCGGGCGAGAAGATTGTGATTAAGGTAACCAGATGGGGAGATGGTGCCGTAGAACAGCAGCTTATTGACGAGTTCAATAAGACCAACGACAAAAATATTGAGGTAAAGCTCGATGTTATTCCCGGAGATGGCTACGGCGACAGGCTGACCACTTCATTTTCTTCGGGCGACGGTTACGATATCTTCCTCTCCGGAGAGGGCGACTTCTATAAGTGGGTTCAGCTCGGAATGGTAGCTCCGTTGGATGATTATATTAAAAATGATACCGCATGGAGCAACCCTATGTCCGAGTCTGTTATGAAGATGGGAGTAGTTGAGAATTCCCAGAGCTATCTCATAAAAGACTACAACCCTATGGCACTGTGGTATAACAAGGATATGTTCGACAATGCGGGAGTTGCATATCCTAGTGAAAGCTGGACTTGGAAGGACCTTGAGGAGGCTGCGGGTAAGCTTACCAAAAAGGCGGACGACGGTACTTTTGAGAGTTTCGGTTTTCAGGCTCAGTCCTGGGCATATGCAGTAGGCTGCTATCTGGAGTCCAAAGGGCTTTCGTACATAAGCGATGATTACACGGAAGTAGAGGGCTATCTGAATGCACCTGAGATGGCGGAAGCGCTTGATACATACTTCGGATGGACAGAGGGCGACAACAGAATATCTCCGAATGCTGCCGATACGGACTCCTACGGAGATGGAACTGCTATGATGATAAACGGAAAGCTTGCCATGTTTGTAACGGGAGGCTGGGCAAAGAAGCCTCTTGAAGATGCGGGAGTAAATTATGGTGTGGCTCTTCTGCCTGAAAAGCATACAGCTTACTACTGTGCGGCAGGTTATGCAATAAGCAGGAGCTGTAAAAATCCTGAAGCGGCTTGGGAGGTACTGAAACTCATAACCGGAGAAAAGGCTTCAGAGCTCAGAGTGGAACTTGAGGCGGTATTCCCTACGGCAGAGGCACAGCTTGAAGCCGTGAAGGCAAAGACGCCTGATGAGCATAAGGCTTTGTTTGAAACATTGGAATACAGCGTTTCTCCTATAGGTATGAGAGGCAAGGTAGGAAGTGCGGTAAACAGTATACTTGACAAGACTTTTGAAAGAATAATATTTAAGGACGGAAGTACAAGCGATATCTTAAATGATGCTGTTAAGCAGGTAAAAGAAGCAAACTAATAAATTTAACCTTATCAGACGGGAGGATGTTAAAGTGCAGTCCTATACGGATTTGTTGCAATAACATCCTTTTTCTGATAAAGCCGAGAGGTATTTATGAAGAAGAATAGAGTTAGAGAGAGAAGAGAGAACACACTTGGCTACCTTTTTGTTATGCCGTGGCTGCTGGGATTATTTCTGTTTACACTCATACCGATGATTTTTTCGGCGGTATTGTCATTTTGCAGTTGGGATATAGTTACGGGAATATCCTCGATAAAGTTTGTAGGGCTTGACAATTTTGTCGGGCTTTTCAATGATGCAAAGTTTTGGCAGTCCCTCAAGGTTACTTTTGTTTTCAGTCTTATAACCATACCCGCATATCAGATAGTATCCCTTTTCATAGCATTCCTGCTGACTCTTGATGTGAAGGGGATGAAGATGTTCAGAATGGTGTATTTTCTCCCTGCTATAATACCTACAATAGCGGCAACCATGATTTGGGCGAGGATTTTTTCGCAGAACGGAATACTGAACAAAGCGCTGTCAATTTTCGGTATAAAAGGCCCTGCCTGGTTGTCAGACAAGAACACAGCCCTCTATGCACTCATTATAATGGGAGTGTGGGGAATAGGTAATACTATGATTATATATCTGTCGGGGCTCA
Organism: Catonella sp.; assembly: GCA_041855085.1. Lineage (GTDB taxonomy): Bacteria > Bacillota > Clostridia > Lachnospirales > Lachnospiraceae > Catonella. The sequence continues at coordinate 4,231 of JBHADN010000153.1, read as the reverse complement.
GAGGCGTGAGTGAGGAACTTAAGGAAGCCGCAAGAATAGATGGAGCCAAGGGGCATCAGGTATTTTTCAGAATAGTTTTCCCTATGATTTCTCCAACTATATTTTTTAATGTGGTAATGGCGGTAATAGGCTCGTTCCAGTATTTCACGCAGGCATATGTTATGACGGAGGGCGGCCCTATGGATTCCACACTTTTTTATAACCTGTATCTGTACCAGAACGCCTACAAGCTTTTTAAGATGGGCTATGCCTCCGCGATGGCTTGGGTTATGTTTGTAATAATTCTGGTGCTTACCCTGTTTGTTATAAAAAGCTCCAGTTTCTGGGTATATTACCAGAACGATGACAAGATATAGGAGGGCGGCATGATTAAAGGGAATTTAAGCAATCGTTCAAAAGAGAAAAAGATAGTGGGCGCTATAGCTACCTTAATTCTTTTGTGTGGAGCCATAGTAATTATGATTCCTCTGTTGTGGACAGTTTCAATGGCATTAAAGCCGGACGGAGAGATTTATCTGGAAAGCTTCTTTCCTAAGCGGATAGCGTTTGAAAACTTCGGCAAAGCGGTAAATTCTATAGACTTTTTTCTATATCTTTTTAATACGCTCAAGATACTGGTACCTGTAGTCATAGGTACTGTATTTACTTCGGCTCTGGTTGCCTATGGATTTTCAAGATTTAAATTTAAGGGCAAAAGATTTTGGTTTTTGATACTCCTTGCGACTATGATGCTGCCGGGGCAGGTAACCATGATTCCGTCTTACCTCATATACAGGCAGATGGGCTGGGTAAATACCTTTCTTCCGCTGATAGTGCCGTCCTTTTTCGGCGGCGGTGCATTTAACATATTTCTCATAAGACAGTTTATGTCGGGAATACCGAAGGATTTTGACGAAGCGGCATATATAGACGGGGCAGGCAGAGGAAAAATATTTCTGAATGTGCTTATGCCTATGTGCAAGCCCGTGCTTACCGCCGTTGCAATATTCACATTTATGGGAGTATGGAATGATTTTAACGGCCCCCTTATATATCTTTATGACCAGACAAAATACACACTTGCGCTGGGGCTTGCATTTTTCAAGGGCCTATATATAAGTCAATGGAACCTTATGATGGCGGCTACCTTACTTGTAATGCTGCCTGTACTTGTGCTATTCTTTATAGCACAGGATTATATAATAAATGGAATATCCATATCCTCGGGAACGAAAGGTTGATAAAATGAAATCAGTAACAAATTGCACAAGGGCAAAATATGTTTGCGGAAATGACAGATTGAAACTTATAGGCAGTATTGACGGGCTTTTCCCCGACTTCGGACATCATCTTGAACAGGAAATGGGAGGCTTGTGGCTGTATCCCGTTAAGATATTGGACGGCTTCTGGCTCAGATTTACGGATAAGAGCAGCGGGAAAGTGGATACCGTCATAGCGGCGGACAGTTTTGAGAACTATCCGCATAAGAATGAATTTTATTACGGAAACTCTCTGGGGCATACACCTATAGTTGTTAAAAGAAGCCAGTTTATTCCGGATGATGTGGACGGACTTATAATAGAATATTATTTTACCTTTCCGAAAACTTCCGAAAATGCAGAGAAGAGGGAGCTTAGCATAGAGTTTATTGCAAGGAGCAATCTGAGACCTGATTGGCTTGCCGAGGAGATAGGCATAAATGACGGCGAAAAGGACGAGGCTTATTGGGATAATACAAACAGGGCTTTTGTCATTAAAGACTGTAACCATGATTGGTTTGCGGCGGTGGGAAGCGATACGCAGATGTCTACGGATACAGACAGACATATATATCCGGCTTCCGTTCCGTTTAAGGCGGGAACGGACATATCCTTCAAAAGAGATATTTCGCTGTCGCCGGGAGAAACCGTATGTATAAAATTTTTTGCGGCAGCCTCCTACAAATCTAAGGAAAACTGTCTTTCAAATTACCGAAAGCTTTTGGAAAACAGAGATTATGAGGCTGAAAAGAAAGACCGGCTAGAAAAGCTTTTGGAAAAAACGAAGATAATTACCGGAGATAAGAGGTTTGATGAAATAACGGACTGGCTCAAAGTTCAGGTAGACTGGCTTACTTTGGAAACGGAAGGAGTAGGCAGGGGAGTAACGGCGGGCATACCGGAATACCTCTGGTGGTTTGGCTGTGACAGCTTTTACGCCCTGCAGGGAATAATGCTGCTTGGAGATTTTGAGCTTTGCAGAGATACCGTGAAAATTATTTTAGATTATTCAAAGAAGCTGAACGGTAACGGCCGTATAGTGCATGAAGTGCTCCCGAACGGAGTTTCGCCGAATTACGGCAATTGTCAGGAAACGGCACAGTTTATCTGCTTTCTTAAGGAATATTATATATGGACGGGAGATAAATCTCTGCTGAGAGAGGCTTTCGACTACATAACTCTTGGAGTAAACTGGCTTATGGAGCAGGATGAGGACGGAGATTTATTTCCTACGGGATACGGAATAATAGAAATTGCAGGACTGAATATGGAGATGATAGACAGCGCAGTCTACATGGCGGAGGGCTTGGCGGCTTACTGCTTCATAGCAAGGGTTCTGGGAGAGAAAATAGACTTTGACAGATGGGAGAGTTCGGCAAAGGAAGCGGCAAGGGCAGTAAATGAAAAGCTGTGGCTTGAAGCTGAAGGACTGTATGCCGACTGTTTTGCATCCGCAGACACCATAGAGGGGAAACTCGGGATGATTGCCTCGCAGATGGAGGAAGCGGGAGATGAAGCGGCATTGAAGTCTTTTAAACGGCTCTTGAGCGAGAGAGGCGTTGAAAGAAATAAGGATTTTGCCTGGCTGCTCAATAAGAACTGGATTATAGCAACCCCTATGGAAACAGGGCTTGCAGACAGGGATAAGGCATTAAGGGCGCTGGACAGGATGTTCGGCGAGGAGTTTTTAGGGGATTACGGAGCCTACCTTGAGGGACTTAGAAAGAAGCACACTATGACAATATCTACCGGAGTATATGCTGTTGCCCAAGCCAGATACGGCTACACAGACAGAGCTTTGGAGCTGATAGAGAGAATGTATTCTTCATTTTCAAAGGGAACTCCGGGAACGATTTACGAGATGTCACCCGACTACGGCTGTTTTGCGCAAGCATGGACAAATTATGGAGCATTCACTCCGGTTATAAGGTATATGTTCGGAATAAATCCCGAGCCTGAAACGGGAATTATACGAATTCGCCCGAACTTTCCGAAAAAATGGAAAAATCCGGAACTGCGCAACCTGAGAGTGCTTGACGGAGAAATAAGTATTTTTATGGATGAAACAGGCATCAGGGTAGAAAATACCACATCGTGCAGAATTGTGTTGGAGGAGGTTGAAAAACGATAATGGAAAATATGAAGTATAATTTGGGAAGCGGCGCGCTGGAGAACTGGCTTGTTGCCGAAACGGTATTCAATGCGGATTTTCTGGGGAAATGTGAGGCTATATTCTGCCAGGGAAACGGATATCTGGGAATAAGGCACAGCCTGGAGGAGAGCTATGTAGGAGAAACACGCAATACATTCGTGACAGGTACATTCAATAAATTTTCGGCGGAAGAGGTCACGGAACTGCCTAATTTTCCGGATGTTACCGCAATGGACATATATATAGACGGCGACAGATTTTCTCTGGAAAAAGGAGAGATTAAAGAATACGAAAGAGTGCTTAATTTGCTTAACGGGGAGGTTTTAAGAAAGGTAGTCTGGGTATCTCCGAAAGGCAAGGAAATAAAGTTTTTATTCAGACGCTTTGTTTCTTTTGCAAATGAGCATATTTTGGGAAGTGCGGTAGAGATACTTCCTGTGAACGACGGCATATCGATAAGAATTTTAAGCGGAATAAATAAAAGGGTTTCAAATTCCGGCTCACAGCATTTTGAGGACGGAAGCTCAAGGATTTATGAGGGGAAATACATAGAGTCCATACAGGAAACTACAGAGTCTAAGGTAAAGACGGCGGTTTTTACCGCACATAATATCGACTCGGAGCAGGGAACGGAAGTAAAGGCTCACCCTATAATAAAGAGGAGGGGAGTTTATTACCAGTATGACTTCAGCATAGGCAAAGAGAATGCGGTACATATAGAAAAGATTTCGGGAATATATACCACAAGAGATTTGAAATATAGGGATATAAGCGAAAATGAGGCAAGAGAGGTAATAAAAGAAGAGAGTAAGGCTGATTTTATCGCCGAAGCGAAAAAGGG
>JBHADN010000152.1:0-2710 GCA_041855085.1 Catonella sp. | reverse complement strand
CATCTGGATTATAGACAGAAACAGGCTGCAGATATCAGGCGGAACAGAAGAAGTGATGGCGCTTGAGGGATTAAAAAATAAGGTGGAGTCATTCGGATGGGAAACGGTCACAGTTAACGGGAATGATATGGATGAGCTGCATGAGGGCTTTGAAACGGCAAAAGCCGTAAAGAATAAGCCTGTATGTATAATTGCAAATACCATAAAAGGATACGGTTCTTCCGTGTGTGAAAATAAGGCGGGTTGGCATCATCATCTGCCGACAAAGGAAGAATATGAGCTTATAATAAAAGACTTGGAAAAGAGGAGGGAGGAACTTTGCCATGAATAAAATCCCTAACAGAAAGGTTATATGTAATACGCTTATGGAGAGCGCAAAGGACGACAGGGATATTATCGTACTTTGCAGTGACTCCAGAGGTTCCGCCTCTCTTTCTCCGTTTTTTGATGCATTTCCGGAGCAGTCGGTTGAGATGGGAATTGCAGAACAGAATATAGTGGGAGTGGCGGCAGGAATGGCAAGATGCGGGAAAAAACCTTTTGTAGCAAGTCCTGCCGCGTTTTTAACTACCAGAAGCTACGAGCAATGTAAGGTGGACTGTGCTTACTCAAATATGAATGTAAAGCTGATAGGCATATCGGGAGGAATAAGCTACGGTGCTCTGGGAATGAGCCACCATTCTTTGCAGGATATTGCCGCTATGTCAGCCATACCCGGCATGAGAGTATATTTGCCGAGCGACAGGCATCAGACGAAAGAGCTTATAAAAAGTCTGCTGGAAGATGAAGGCTGTGCTTATGTAAGAGTAGGCAGAAATCCTGTGGAAGATATCTATGAGGAGGAGAACTGTCCGTTTGAAAAGGATAAGGCAACCGTTCTCAGGGAGGGAAGTGATGTAACTCTTATAGCCTGCGGAGAATTGGTTTACCATGCACAGAATGCGGCAAATATATTGGAGAGGCAGGGAGTGTCGGCATCTGTTGCGGACATGTACTGCGTGAAGCCTGTCGACAGAGAAACCGTAATAAGGCTTGCGAAAAAAACAAAGGCTGTGTTTACGGTAGAAGAACATTCTCCTTTCGGCGGCTTAGGCTCTATGGTAGCACAGATTGTGGGAGAAAACTGCCCGAGAACCTGTATAACTCTTTCTCTCCCGGACGAGCCCGTAATAACCGGAACAACGGCGGAAGTATTTGCTCATTACGGACTGGATGCTGAAGGAATTGCTGAAACAGTTATGAATTTCTTTAAGAGGTAATTATGGCGGAGTATATATTATCTATAGACCAGAGTACGCAGGGGACAAAGGTTTTGTTGTTTGACGAAAGAGGTAAGGTTGTATTGCGCGCGGATAGACCGCATGGACAGATTATTACCGATGAGGGATATGTGGAGCATAATCCTGATGAGATACTTGAAAATACACTTGCTTTGTGTAAGAATATAATAGATAAGCTGGGAGATGAAAAGGGAGCGATTAAGGCTCTCGGAATAGCCAACCAGCGTGAAACCTCTCTGGCTTGGAACAAAGAAAGCGGAGAGCCTGTCTGCAACGCTGTGGTATGGCAATGCAGCAGAGGAGAGGAGATATGCAGCAGGCATAAGGCTGAGGGGTTGGCGGAATATGTATTTGAAACTACGGGGCTTCCGCTTTCGCCTTATTTTCCCGCATCCAAGCTGCAATGGATAATGGAAAATGTTGAGGCTGCAAGAGCTCTCGCGGCGGCAGATAAGCTTGCTTTCGGAACTGTGGACTCGTGGCTGGTGTATAAACTCACAAAAGAAAAAAGACATCTTACGGACTTCTCCAATGCTTCAAGGACACAGTTGTTTGATATAAGGCGACTGAAGTGGGACGAGAGGTTATGTGAAAGTTTTAACATACCTTTGACAGCCCTTCCGTCGGTAGAGATGTCGGATGCGGTGTTCGGGCATACGGATTTAGGAGGAGCGCTTGGCTGTGAAATACCTGTATGTGCCGTGATGGGCGACAGTCATGCCGCATTGTTCGGGCAAAATTGCAGGGATATGGGCGGAATAAAGGCTACATACGGTACGGGCTCATCCGTCATGATGAATACCGGAAGCAAATGCATACTTAGCGAAAACGGTCTGGCGACCTCACTTGCGTGGGGAATAGGCGGAAATATAAGCTATGTGCTCGAGGGAAATCTGAACTATACAGGAGCGGTTATTACCTGGCTTAAGGACGAAGTAAAGCTTATTGAAGATGCAGGGGAAACTGAGGAGCTGGCAAGAAAAGCCAACAAGACGGATACCGCCTATTTTGTTCCTGCATTTACAGGACTTGGAGCACCCTACTGGAAGCCTTGGGCGAGGGGAAGCTTAACCGGTATTACAAGAACTACCGGAAAAAATGAGATAGTAAGAGCCTGTGTAGAGTGCATAGGATATCAGATTGCAGACCTTGTAAGGCTTATGCGTGAAGCCTGCGGAGAAGAGATAAAGGTAATAAAAGTTGACGGAGCGCCTACGGGAAACGGGTATCTTATGGAGTTTCAGAGCAATATTGCAGACATAGAGGTAAAAATACCGGATATCAGGGAGCTTTCGGCAATGGGGGCGGCATATCTGGCAGGCAGCAGGGCAGGTGTATATAATTTGGAGGAAATATTTGAAACGGTCAGATATACATCTTACAGCCCGGATATGGATGAAAAAACGAGAAAAGAGCTTTATGAAAAGTAT
>JBHADN010000151.1:0-3448 GCA_041855085.1 Catonella sp. | reverse complement strand
CAAGAAAGGAGCCGAAATACCGATTGCTCCATCATTATACAGCTAAGCAACAAGATGGATAATTCCTTACTGGCTGTAAGGGTTATTAACCATAAATATATTGTAGTAGAAAGGAAATATATGATAATTAACTTTCTGATTGTCATACAAGAAAATCTATGAAAATATCGGTAAATGTGAAGCGGATAGGGAAAAAAAGAAACTCAATAGAAAAGAAAGAATACGAGGTAGCCGACGGTATAGCGGATGTAAAAGGGCTTATAGAGGATATTGTTAAAAGAGAGGTGGCTGAGTTTAACAAAAGAGCCGAAGGGCTGAGGCTGATTGACTATATGACAAGCGGCGAGATAGAGGACAGTTCCGCGGCGGGGAAAATATCATTCAATGACGATTATAACGGTAATAAGCAGGATGTGGAAAGCGCAGTGGAAAATGCCCGTCAGTCCTATGAGGACGGGATATATGTTATATTTTTAAATGGAGAACGGCTTGCGGAAAGTACTGATACACAACTAAATCTTAAAGAGGGTGATGAGCTTACATTTGTAAGACTTGCGATGTTGTCAGGCAGGATGTGGTAAATTGATTTTATTATAATTTGGGAGGATTGTCATGTTTAGGTACTACATTGAGGAAGAGAAACAACAGAGCTACATGGACAGAGTAGAAAAGGAAAGCAAGAAACTTGATAAAAAAAACCGAGAGTTTATAGAGCTTGCCTTTTGCAATGAAAAAGATTCGGAAAAAGATCCTGCGGCCGAGCTTGGAAAGAGGCTTGAAAATAAAGAGGTTTGGACTCTGAGCGACCTTTTCCCGGAGAGTATCTATCCCGCGCTTGATGTAATGATAGGCAGAGAGCTCAGGAAAGTTTTTATTTCAGCCTGCGAAAAACGGATAAAATTTCCGTACACCTCAGGTTATTATCGCAGAATGATACGCTCAACCAACTATAAGAATCATTTAGAAGGTATATGGGCGTTGCTTGAGAGATTTGTTGAGCAAAATTTATTGGGGCTTGATATAATAAAACTGTTAAAAAAAGATTTTGAGTATAACCGATATTATGTACAGTTACAGTCAGAGCAGATTGCAACGGAAATAGACAGGAATAACGAGGAAGTTATACAGATAGTAAAAGACATGCTGCTTAGTGAAAATAATACCAACATACTAAGCTACGAAGTGATTAAGGGAATATTCAGGTCGGATAACAAAGAGCTTGTGGAGCTCACGGGAAAGTTGCTGCTTGCGGCAAAGCTTCAGGAGGGTTTAAGGCAGGTTATTTGTGAGAATATGGATTGCGGCACACAGGAAAATTTCGAGTATATGTTTGATATTGTGTGCAGTAACGACCTTATAAGATTTTCGTCGGTAAAGCGCGCAGTAGCAACATTTACAGGCATAGGCGAAGAATATGGCGACAGAGTAACCAAGAAACAGGTTGAGCTTATAAGGGGAGTATTAAAGGACAACAGACTGGCTGACACTTATCTGAAAAGCGATGACAATGTAGAAGCTCTTATAGGGCTGTGGTATAAAGGAAGTGTGGATGTAAAGGAGCTTGCTGCGGCTATGGAGTCCATAATCGCAACAGGAAAGCGACATTCCGTACTGCTTGTGTCATATTATCTCGGGATAGTGGATGATGAGAGATATTTAAATAAGGTTGCCAAAGGAGTTATAAGAAAATTTGCGAAGGACTTTGAAAAGAATGACGCTCTGGAGATACTGGCATGCTATATGGGCTTTGTTTCGGGAAGTCTGCACTGGTACAGTATCAAAAGAGATTTGGAGGATGGCAGGGTAAGACTTACAAAATATTTTAAGGATGAGGAAGAAGCAAGAGAGTTTTTTGATATTTTTGAATATGCAATAAAGTCTATGAAAGAAAAAGAGAAGGTATTTTCTCCTTGTATATTTCCTTGGCATTCAGTAAAGATAAGCAAGGAAGAAATTTCAAGCATCCTTCTTATGATGGCGGTTTTTGTAAAAGGAAATCTGGTAGACAGGGCAATAGAATACATCAAACAGGCAAATACTTATTACAGGGCGGATATAACGGAGCGTTTGCTTAGTAAGCCGGAAACAGGTAAGCAGAGAGCTATGGTGTTGGAAATGCTTGCGGACAGAACCGGAGCTTCTTCCGCAGCGAAGGAGATAATCCTGTCAAATTCAATGGCTGACGAATATATTGATAAAATACATGATGTACTCAGACTTAAGACACCGGAGATAAGAAAAAATGCCATAGAGATAATATACAGCCGCTCGAATGAAAAGCTGTCAGATTCTATTTCGTACCTTATATCACAAAAGGATGTCAATAAGCGTCTGGCAGGGCTTGATATTATGTTGAAGGCAAAGGCTGACGGCAGAATGGCTATGAACAGGCTGATTGAATTGGCAGACAGTCTGACCTCCGTAAGCTCCAGTGAGCAGGTGCTGATAGAGCAGCTTAAGGGCGGGAAAATGCAGGATGAACTTGCAAAAGAGCTGTATGATGTAAACTATGAGAAAGAGTTTGAAGTAACTCTGTCGGAGAATAGGGAAAAACAAACAGATGACGGTAATCGGATAACGGTTGTGAGCAGTATGAGCATAGCGGATTTATTCAGTACGGGTGCTGATAAGCTGCTTCAAATAGTGAAAAAGCTTAATGCTTTATACACGGAGCATGAAAACTACGAATACAAGAGCTGCTATAACAGCGACTGTATACTGGCAAATAGCTTGATGCCAATGACGAATGACAGAAGCAGGGCGGAATTGAATGATTATCCGCTGGCAGATGTGTGGAGGAAATTTTATGAAGAAGAAATAAGGGAGTTTAAGGTTCTGTATGAGCTGTACATGCTTAGCAATACTACGGAGAGATACAGTTACAGCGGTAGGGAAAGCAGAATGAACCTTAAGGAAATATTAGGATTTGATCCCGGAGTGTTAGAGAAAAAAATAAAAGAGGAAAAGCTTAAATATTTTGGCGATATGTATAACAACAGACAATGCCATAGTTTAATCTCTCTGCTGTATTCAGAATATAAAAATGAGCACAGAGCCTTTGTATACGAGGCGTCAAAGGCAGTTATCGTACACATATATAAGAATTTTGATGTGACCAGGCTGACTGAAAAAAGCAGATACTCTTGGAGAAGCGACGACAGCTACGATACCGTGTTCGAGGTGTTTCCGTTTATGGCGCTTATTGATGCGGATTTCGGAATGTTTGAGGGCGATGATGAATTTAAGGAGTACTTCGCCGTAACCTACAATATGTACAAGAAATTCTACGAGTTCTACAAAAAAGAAAATGCAAGACCGGAAAAGATATTTCTGGGGCTTATTGACTATGCAAAGGCGGTAAAGCTCGGGATTGTAGAGAAGGATGAGTTTTACATCGAGGTTTTGGACAGGGGAGATACGGCAAGCTGGATAAGGACAATAAGCGGAT
>JBHADN010000150.1:0-8466 GCA_041855085.1 Catonella sp. | reverse complement strand
CCTACAGTAGTAGGAAGAATAAACAGCCATCCCCACAAAAACTCACTTCTCTCTCTGGGAGTCGCAGCCTTTCTAAGCTTTTTTTCGCCCATATCCCGAACCTCCTTCCACAATATACAAAATCAAAATAGTATGTCAAGCCTGCCTATCTTTTTGCCGCCTTTCTGAAAGCTGATTTTCAATACAGGTAAGCAAAGCTAACTATTAAATTATTCTAAAACGGTTTACAGAGCTTATACAACTGCAACGCATTTCAAAAAATCGGATAAGAGCCTGACCGATATCCGTCCTAAAGCATTTACGCAGCACCCTGCAAAGCAGCATACCAAGCTTACTGCCTGTACTTAAACGCTTTGAAAGATACTGCGCAAATCTCTTCCTCCGGCTGTCAACCGTATAAATAAATCAATTCACTCTACAGCTGCTGTGCCGAAAGATGTATAGTCAGGAGTCAAAATACCTGTCAAACTCCCTAAAAGTTCAAGTCAATTATTCTTCCTCAGCAAGGACTTCGTTCATCATTGCAGCTATTTCCTTGCAAACATCCGCCATGCTCTTCTCGCCCTTGTAAACTGCCTGTAAACGCTCATTTACTCCGCCTTCCCAAGTAACGGTGTTCTTTGAGAAAGGTCTGATAACCATATCTTCGGTCATATTGAGGTATGCCTGAAGATTAAAGCTTGCTGAATTCTTCCAAGAATCTGAAATACCCTTATAAGCCGCCATTGTTACACCGAGCTTAGCCTGCTTCTCCTGAGCCTCTTTAGAACCGAGATACTCTATAAGCTTCCAAGCTTCCTCTGTATGTGCTCCGTTTGCGGATGCAGCCCAACCAAGTCCGTTGTAAAGAGATACTCTTCTTCCGGTCTTCTTGTTCTTTGGAAGTTCTACAACATCGGCGTTTGCCGCTGTGTACTCATTTCCCTTATATGCAGCTATCATCCATGAACCCTGAAGCACCATAGATACCTTGCCTGATGAGAAAAGTACATCTTCGCCGTTCTCAGACATAGTTTCAAGAGATGGCATAGAGCCGTCCTTTATAGCCTGCTCTAAAAGTTCCATAGCCTCTATAGTATTAGGATCGTCATAACCTGATTTCTTCTTGTCATCAGAAATAACATAACCGCCGTTTCCGTAAATCATGTTATAGTAGCCTGCCTGGTTGTTATCGTTACGAATAGCGATACCGTACTGGCTGCCGTCTGATTTTGTAAGTTTCTTTGCAGCATCGAACATATCTTCCCATGTCCAGTCTGCTGTAGGGTACGCAAGTCCTGCCTCATCGAAGTGCTTCTTGTTGTACCAGAGAGCTATTGTATCGATATCCTTAGGAACTGCATAGTACTTGCTGTCGTAAGTATAAAGACTCCAGATATCCTCTGGATAGTTTTCAGGTGAAACTTCACTGCTTGCAGCTATTTTGTCCGTGAGATCCAAGAGCATATCGTTTGACATATATCTCTGACTCTCGTTTGAGTGCATCCAGAATACGTCCGGAAGAGAGCCTCCCTGTGCTCCTGCTGAAAGCATTGTCCAATAATCATCCCAACCAACTACGGAAATAGTTGCCTTAATGCCTGTCTTAGCGGTAAAGTCAGCTATAATCTCCTTAAGTCCCGGCTCCTGGTTGCTGTCCCAGATTGCCACATTAAGCTCTACATCCGAGCCTGTTGTTGCTGTGCTGGTGGTGCTTGTGGTAGAAGCTGTGCTTGTTACCGTCGCCGTACTTGTTGTACTCTTAGAGCTTCCGCTTGTTGAAGATCCGCTTCCGCAAGCCGCAAGTGAAAGTACCATTGCTCCTGCAAGCAACATTGATAGAAACTTTTTCATTTTCGTTTTCCTCCTTATTGTGTCATATAATTACATACTTATAATATCTTATATGTAAAAATAATGAATGGAATTTTGTTTCCGAAATATGAAAAAATGTATTTTATTAGTGCAAGGTGCATAGATTACACCTCCGTATTTTATATGTTTTAGACAAAAAAACTCGCGAAATACTTTGTTAAAACCCATGTAATGTTATTTTAACCAGTCTTTTTGTTGTGTTGTATGTATTTTTGTTATATGTGTTTTTGTTTGCAAATCCCTTGCTTCGGTAATATTGTTTTATTATAGAAACTTCTAAAATATATAAGTTTTAGGCATCAAACTGCGCCGTTTCAACACAGGCTTAAGTTTAATTCAACTTAACGGAATGACCTGAATCATCTGAAACGACAGTTTTATATCAATCCCGAAAACATAGGAACCGCAATCAATGTCAATATTCCACAGACCACCATAGCCACTCCCGCTATGCTTCCCTCCACTTCGCCGATTTCCATAGCTCTTGAAACTCCGAGGGCATGTGCCGATGTTCCTATAGCAACTCCCTTCGCAACCGGATTTATTATTTTAAAAAGTTTGCATACAGCTACCGCCGTAATATTTCCAAAAACCCCGGTTATTACTATAAGCGCTATTGTAATGGCTACTATACCTCCATTTTCTTCAGAAACCCCCATACCTATAGCCGTTGTAATCGACTTCGGAAGAAGAGTTACATATTCTCTGTGCTCCATTTTAAACAGTACGGCGAACGAAAAAAGGCATACTATGTTTGCAAATATACCTGCCGTTATGCCCATTATAATTGCGACAAAATTCTTTTTAAGCACCATAAGATTTTTATACAGCGGTATCGCCAGACTTACTGTGGTAGGTGTAAGAAGGTAGGTAATATATTTTGCTCCGTTTTCATAGTGCTTATAGTCTATTTCGGCTACCGAGAGAAAGGTTATCACAAACAGCATGGATATGAGTATCGGATTTACTGCCGCATAATTAAATTTTCTTCTTAAAAACAGCCCTGCTTCATAGCCTATTATGCTTATAACTATACCGAAGGTCACACTGCTTTCTATAAAGCTTCTCATTTTTTCCCCTTTTCGATTATCTTTTGTGCCACTACGCCTGAAACAACCATTACAAACACCGTTGACACGGGTATAATAATCAGCAGCGGCAACAACATATTTTTCAGTTCATCCATAGAAGTAAGCAAGCCCACTCCCGCCGGCATAAACATAATCGGCATTATTTCCACAAGGAATACCGCGGCATTTTCAACCGCCTTAAGCTTTATGATGCCCGTTATAAGGCAAAAAAGCATAATACACAGACCGTATACGCTTGCAGGTATAGGCAGCGGCACGAAGTGTTTTATCAGCTCCCCCACCACCGTTACAAGCATTATCAGCCCAAACTGCCTGAAATATTTCATCTCCTGTTAACCTCACTAAGTATCCTTTTTATGTAGTATCCCGTGTACGAATTTTTTACCTCCGCAACTTCCTCGGGGGTGCCTTCCGCTATCACGGTTCCGCCCCTCTCTCCTCCCTCGGGACCTATGTCTATAATATAATCCGCCGTCTTTATCACATCCAGATTATGCTCTATAACCACTACGGTGTTGCCGCCCTCGGAAAGTTTCCTTAAAATATTTATAAGCTTATGCACATCCGCAAAATGCAGTCCCGTAGTCGGCTCATCCAGCACATATATTGTCCTTCCCGTACTTCTTTTGCTAAGTTCCGCTGCAAGCTTAATACGCTGAGCCTCTCCGCCCGAAAGCTCCGTAGATGGATGTCCCAGACGAATATAGCCCAAGCCTACCTCGTTCAGGGTTTCTATCTTTCTTCTTATGGAAGGTATATGTTCGAAAAATGCAAGCGCTTCCTCAACCGTCATATTAAGTACATCATAAATCGACTTGCCCTTATACTTCACATCCAGCGTTTCCCTGTTGTACCGCCTGCCCTCACATACCTCGCAAGGAACATATACATCCGGAAGGAAATTCATCTCTATCTTGACTATGCCGTCGCCGGAGCAGGCTTCACAGCGTCCTCCCTTTACATTGAAGCTGAATCTGCCCTTGCTGTAGCCTTTCGCCTTTGCATCTGCGGTCGCTGCAAAAAGATCTCGTATAAGGTCAAAAACCCCCGTATATGTGGCAGGATTCGAACGAGGTGTGCGCCCTATAGGCGACTGGTCTATGTCTATTATCTTATCCAGCTTTTCCGTGCCTGTGATTTCGTCATGATTTCCCGCTATAATCCTCGCCCTGTTAAGCTTTCTTGCAAGCGACTTATAGAGTATCTCATTTACAAGACTGCTCTTTCCCGAGCCTGAAACGCCGGTTACCACCGTCATCACACCCAAAGGAAATTTTACATTTATATTTTTAAGATTATTTTCTCTTGCTCCTCTGACTTCCAGATATCCGGAGGGCTTTCTGCGCTCGGCAGGAACGGGAACAGCCAGTCTGCCCGAAAGATATGCCCCCGTAATCGATTTTTTGCACTTTATAATATCGTCTACCGTTCCGGCGGCTATAATCTCTCCTCCATGTTCTCCTGCCCCCGGACCTATGTCCACCACGAAATCAGCCGCCCTCATCGTATCCTCGTCATGCTCCACTACTATAAGAGTATTGCCGATATCTCTCAGGTTTTTGAGAGAGGCAAGCAGCTTGTCGTTATCCCTCTGATGAAGCCCAATACTCGGCTCATCCAGTATATAAGCAACTCCCACCAGCCCCGAGCCTATCTGGGTTGCAAGCCTTATACGCTGTGCTTCCCCGCCTGAAAGTGTGGCTGTTGCCCTT
This sequence comes from Catonella sp., assembly GCA_041855085.1. Lineage (GTDB taxonomy): Bacteria > Bacillota > Clostridia > Lachnospirales > Lachnospiraceae > Catonella. The sequence continues at coordinate 3,809 of JBHADN010000150.1, read as the reverse complement.
GAAAGCATGAGATAATCAAGCCCTACATCGTTTAAGAATGAGAGCCTTGCATTTATCTCACGAAGTATCATATCTCCTATTTTTCTCTGGGTATCGCTGAGCCTGACATTTTCAAAGTATTTCTTCGCTTCAACTATGGAAAGCTCCGTAACTTCGGATATATTTTTATCTCCTACCGTAACCGCAAGGGCGGTGGGCTTAAGTCTTCTTCCTCCGCAGGCAGTGCAGGGAGTAGTCCTCATGTAGCTCTCATACTCCTGCTTTGTCGTGTCTGAAAAGGTTTCCCTGTATCTTCTTTCAACATTTTTAACAAGCCCCTCAAAAGGCACATCATAAACACCTTCTCCGCGCTGTCCTTTATACTTTACCTTAAGCACCTTTCCATCCGTACCATGTATAATAACCCTCTGCGCTTCTTCGGAAAGCTCCTTAAACGGTGTATCAAGCCTGAAATTGTATGCTTCGGAAAGGGCTTCGAGCACCGCTCTCGTAAAGCTCCCCTTCTGGTTTGACGACTGCCAGCCCATTACCACAATAGCGCCGTCATCAAGACTGAGGCTGTCGTCAGGTATCATAAGGTCCTTGTCAAACTCCATCTTATATCCAAGACCGGAGCACTCAGGGCAGGCTCCGAACGGATTGTTAAATGAAAAGGTACGCGGCTCAAGTTCATCAAGACTTATGTTGCAGTCGGGACATGAAAAACTTGAAGAAAAGCTTAATGTTTTTTTGTCCTCAAGCTCGACCATGAGCAGACCGTCTGAAAGCTTCATTACCTGCTCTATCGAGTCCGACATCCTTCTTTCTATTCCCTCTTTTATAACCAATCTGTCTACTACTATCTCTATGTTGTGCTTTCTTGTTTTTTCAAGTTTAATCTCCTCGGACAGCTCAAAAAGTTCTCCGTCCACCATTACTCTTACAAATCCCGCTTTTTTAGCACTCTCAAAAACCTTGGCATGCTCCCCTTTTCTGCCTCGTACTACAGGCGCGAGAAGCTGTATCTTTGAACGCTCCGGCAGCTTCATAAGTTCATCCACCATCTGATCTACCGTCTGCTTATGTATTTCTTTGCCGCAGCAGGGACAATGAGGTATTCCCGCCCTGGCATACAGCAGTCTGAGATAGTCATAAATTTCTGTAACCGTACCGACGGTAGAGCGCGGATTTCTGTTTGTGGATTTCTGGTCTATGGATATGGCAGGAGATAAGCCCTCTATACTCTCTACTTTGGGCTTTTCCATCTGCCCTAAGAACTGTCTTGCATAAGAGGACAGCGACTCCATATATCTCCTCTGCCCCTCCGCATAAATCGTATCAAACGCAAGCGACGATTTTCCTGAGCCCGAAAGTCCTGTCATTACTACGAACTTATCTCTGGGTATATCTATACTTATTCCCTTTAGGTTATGCTCCCTTGCTCCCCTTATTCTTATAAAATTCTTAGCAATTTCTTTGTTATCTTTTTTTGTCGGCATATATTTTCCTTATCTTGTTATGTTAATTGCTTCTATGAGTATGATAACAGAAAGGATATATTTTTTCAATACTTTTTCGAACTTATGTTTGCAAGTTGTCACAGGCCGCACTCCATCTCTTACATGGCTGTCACATCCACCAGATGTTTTTTCAGCTCTAAGATTTCATCTCTAAGCTTTGCGGCAAGTTCAAAGTTGAGTTCTACTGCCGCCTGATTCATCTTTTTGGTAAGCTCCTTTATAATTGTTCTAAGTTCAGCCTCATTCATAGACTCGGCATCTTTCAATATCTTTGAGCCGTCCTCTTCTACTTTCTTCGATATGCTGATTAAATCCCTTACCTTTTTCTTTATAGTCTGAGGCACGATACCGTTTTCCTCATTGTATTTCATCTGTATGGCTCTTCTTCTTTCAGTTTCCGCTATAGCCCTCTTCATAGAGCCTGTTACGGTATCCGCATACATTATTACATGACCTTCCGCATTTCTTGCCGCCCTGCCTATGGTCTGTATAAGAGAAGTTTCGGAGCGAAGAAAGCCCTCTTTGTCCGCATCCAGTATAGCCACAAGTGTTATTTCCGGTATATCAAGCCCCTCTCTCAAAAGGTTGATGCCGACAAGCACATCGAAAACATCCAGACGCATATCCCTTATTATTTCGGAGCGTTCAAGCGTATCTATATCGGAATGCAGATATCTCACTCTTATGCCCGCCTCTCTCAGATAGCCCGTCAAATCCTCCGCCATTTTTTTCGTAAGGGTTGTAACCATTACCTTGTTTTTATTTCCTGTTTCTTTTTTTATTTCGCTTATAAGGTCATCTATCTGCCCTGCCGTAGGTTTTACAAATATTTCGGGATCCACCAGTCCTGTAGGGCGAATAATCTGCTCCGTCTTAAAAAGCTCATGCTTTGCCTCGTATTCGGACGGGGTTGCAGACACAAAAAGCATGCGGTCTATTTTATTTTCAAATTCGGAAAAATTCAGGGGGCGGTTGTCAAGCGCCGACGGCAGTCTGAAACCGAAATCCACAAGCGTATTCTTCCTCGAACGATCTCCCGAATACATTCCGCCTATTTGCGGTATGGTTATGTGCGACTCGTCAACTATTATAAGAAATTCATCCGGGAAATAGTCAATAAGGGTAAATGGCATGCTTCCTGCCGGTCTGCCGGAAAGCGGTCCCGAGTAGTTTTCTATACCGGAGCAAAATCCGGTTTCTCTCATCATTTCTATGTCAAAAGCGGTTCTCTCTTTTATCCGCTGTGCTTCTATAAGCTTATCCTCGCTCTTAAAGTATTTTACGCGTTCCTCAAGCTCCGCCTCAAGCTTTTTAAGTGCGACTTCCATCTTTTCGGGAGCAACTATATAGTGAGAAGCAGGGAAGATAACTACATGCATAAGGCTTGAAATAACCTCCCCTGTAAGTACATCTATCTCGGATATTCTGTATATTTCATCAAAATCAAACTCTATTCTTACCGCCCTGTCCCCCGAGGATATCGGAAAAATCTCGAGCACATCCCCACGAAGCCTGAATGTACCTCGCTTAAAGTCCATATCGTTTCTCGTATACTGTATGTCTACCAGCCTTTTTACAACCTCTTCTATGTCCTTTACCTGTCCCGGACGCACCGACAAGGTCATTTCCTCGTAGTCTATAGGATCTCCGAGTCCGTAAATACAGCTTACACTTGAAACCACTATAACATCTTTCCTCTCGGAGAGCGCCGCCGTGGCGGAATGGCGCAGCTTGTCTATTTCATCGTTTATCGCGGAGTCCTTTTCTATATAGGTGTCGGTGGACGGCACATACGCCTCCGGCTGATAGTAATCGTAGTATGATACAAAATATTCTACCGCATTCTCGGGGAAAAATTCTTTGAACTCGCCGTAAAGCTGTGCAGCTAAAGTTTTATTGTGTGAAATGACAAGGGTAGGAAGATTGAGCTCCTTTATAACATTTGCCATAGTAAAGGTCTTGCCCGAGCCTGTAACACCGAGAAGAGTCTGAAATTGGTTACCCTCTTTAAATCCTGCAACAAGCTCTTTTATAGCTCGCGGCTGGTCGCCGGTAGGGGCGTAGTCGGAATGAAGAATGAAGTTGTCCATAAGTAATCCTTTCTGCGAAATCTGTACTAAAACAAAGAACCCATGCGGCTCTTTTTGCGTACACGGAGTGTACCCGTCGGAGGAATTTCCTGTAACACAAAATATAGCACATAAACATATTAAAGTACAGGAATGTGGAGCCTAGAAATTTCAATAGTTTCCGACTTTCAGGCTTTCAGTAACATCCATCAAGCCTTTTCCGCCTAATTCATACACCTTG
>JBHADN010000149.1:0-3271 GCA_041855085.1 Catonella sp. | reverse complement strand
GTAAGGTACGAGGCTGCGGCTGCGGTAACCGAAGTAACGGAAACGGCAGTTGAAACGGAAAAAACAGCAGAAGATGAAGCAGAAGCAAAGACGGAAGCGACAGCAACGCCGGAAACTGCAGTTAAGGAAGAAAAGGAAACAGAAGCCAAGACCGAAAAAAAACACAACTTCCGCAAAGGAAGAAGACAAGACCGAAACCAAAAAGACGAAAACAGAAACCAAGAAAGCGGAAACAAATGCATACAACATAAAGCTTACCGCAAAAGACAAGGAAAATCTTTACAGGCTCGTGCAGTCGGAAGTGGGCTACATAGATGAAAAGAGCAAGATGCTTGTGGCGAGCGTAGTATTAAACAGGGTTAAGGACAAAGCATTTCCGGATACAGTAACGGGTGTGGTTATGCAGAAGCTCGGAAGCGTGTATCAGTTTTCGCCGGTTAAGCCGGGCGGAAGATTTTGGACCTGTAAGGTAGATGACTCCACGAAGAAGGCGGTGGACAAGGTGCTTAAAAACGGCGACTGCTCAAAGGGAGCGTTGTATTTTGTGGCAAAGAGATACACCACGGCAAGCAGAAGCTCGTGGTTTGACAGAAATCTGAAATGGCTTTATCATCATGGCGGACAGGACTACTATAAATAGAAAAGATTGCCCTCAGGATACGGAGAGATATAGACTCCGTGTTCGGAGGGCTTATTCTATATCTATGGAAGATTAGTCCGAATTTTCAGGATATAAAAGCTACTCTTTGTATATAAGTCCGATTGCAAAATCTCTAATAAAATGCTATTATTTACCATAATAACAGGAGGAAGAAAGATGGAAATGAAATACATAAGCACAAGAGGGGATAGTGAAAAGGTAACCGCAAGCAAAGCCATATTGAGAGGAATTGCTCCCGACGGAGGGCTTTATGTGCCTGTTTCGCTGCCGAAGCCCGATAAGAGTCTTAAGGAATTTTCGGGAATGGATTATAGAGAAACTGCGTACGAGATAATGAAGCTTTTCTTTACGGACTTTACGGAGGAAGAGCTGAAGCATTGTATAAATTCGGCTTATGACGATAAATTTGATACAGAGTCCGTTGTTCCGTTAAAAGAAGCGGACGGGCTTACCTATATTGAACTTTTTCATGGCCCGACGCTTGCGTTTAAGGATATGGCGCTTTCCATTCTTCCGCACCTTATGGTAACTTCCGCAAGGAAAAACGAATTGAAAGAGAAGATTATGATACTTACGGCAACCTCGGGAGATACGGGCAAGGCTGCGCTTTCGGGATTTGCGGATGTAGACGGGACGGGTATTATAGTATTTTATCCGAAAGACGGAGTAAGTCCTTTTCAGAAGCGGCAGATGGTAACCGAAAAGGGAAAGAATACCTCCGTAATAGCCATAGAGGGTAATTTTGATGATGCCCAGAACGGAGTAAAGGCTATATTTTCAGATGAAAAAATAAGAGAAAAGCTTGCGGGAAACGGGTATGTATTGTCCTCCGCCAACTCGATAAACATAGGCAGGCTGGTACCGCAGATAGTGTATTATGTGTATTCATGTGCAAAAATGCTTGCCGCAGGGGAAATAAATGACGGAGAAACGGTAGATGTATGTGTTCCTACGGGCAACTTCGGCAATATTCTCGCGGCGTATTATGCCAAAAATATGGGCTTCCCTATAAACCGACTGATATGCGCATCAAATACCAATAAGGTGCTGTATGATTTCTTCAAGACGGGAACTTATGACAGAAACAGGGAGTTTAAGCTTACCATCTCTCCAAGTATGGACATTCTTATATCAAGCAATCTTGAAAGACTTATCTACAGGCTTTGCGGCGACGATGCGGCAAAAAATAGGAAATTTATGGAAAGTCTTGTAAAGACGGGAAGCTATACGGTGGATGAGGATGTAAGAAAAGCCCTTGAGGACTTTGACGCGGGATTTGCTACGGAAGCCGACACCTTGGGTACGATAAAAGAGGTGTATGAGAAAACAGGTTATGTGATAGATACCCATACTGCAGTTTCGGCATTTGTGGCGGGAGAATACAGAAAGAAGACAGGCTCGGACAGGAAAATCCTCGTAGCTTCCACCGCCAGTCCGTTTAAGTTCGCAGGAAGCGTGCTTGAAGCGTTGCAGAAGGGAGAGGAGCAGCCGAAGGACGAATGGGAAAAAATAGCACAGCTTGAGAAGATTTCGGGAAATAAACTGCCGGCGGCGGCTCTTGAGATAAAGGATGCGGAGATAGTACATAAAGCGGTGTGCAAAAAAGAAGAGATGCCGCTTAAGGTACTTGAGATATGTAAATAGCCCGATTGAGATTATTTATAAATATTTAAAATAATCCTAAAATGATTCAGGATTGACATAGTATTGTCACAAACTGGGTGTATTTTATGGGCTGTAGGATAAATTTAAGCAGTAATCTTTTTAATGGCGGCACGGGTTGTAATATTAAGAAAATTTTAAGGACTAGACGCTTGACCTTTATTTGACTTATTGTTATAATCAGTATGTTAATTGGAAAGATTATATCCTGTGGCGAGTATCATTGAGGGGTTACACCACTTAGTACCGGTTGTGTTTCCGAAGATAGGTATTTTGTAACAGGGGATAAGCAAAACCAAAATTTAAGGAGGAAGAAAAAAGATGAAGAATTTCACTAAGAAACTCTCATTCGTAATGGCTACTGCCATGGTGGTTACATCTCTCTATGCACCACAGGATGTAAGCGCAGCTACCAGCAAAATGGTAGTTAAGGGCAGCACAGCAGCCGTTACAAGCAAAAATATCTACTTAACCGGTCAGACAGTAAACTTTGATCCTGTTATCAACGGAAAGAAGACCGGCTTCAGTGGAACATGGAAGTCAAGCGATACTTCAGTTGCTACAGTAGGCAAGGGCGGTATCGTAAAGGTAGTTGGAGCAGGAAAGGCTGTAATTTCTTACAAGACAAAGAAGACAGCTAAGGCTGCATCAAAGACTGTTAAAGTAACAGTTTACGGACGCGTTCGCGCAAACGCTCTTACCCTTTCCGCTACAGATGCGGCAGTAAAGGTAGGAGAGAAGGTCGAAGTAACAGCAACCTTCGGTCTTTCAGACAAGGTTAAGGCTGCAGGCGCAACCGACTCCACATATTTCCTTACAGCAGAGGCAAGCTCAACAGCAGCAGACGTAACTGTAGACGGAAAGAAGGTTGTAGTTGAAGGACTTGAGAAGAGCGCAACTCCTGTAACCGTTAAGGTTTACGGCGCACAGACAACTTCTCTTGAGAAG
>JBHADN010000148.1:0-7947 GCA_041855085.1 Catonella sp. | reverse complement strand
GTTTGGTTTCTACATGAAACACAAAACCGCCATGAAGAATAATCTTATCGGCATCCTTGATCAGACCTATCCAGGAGTAAACTCTTACTTTGATAGCCCTGCTCGAAGTGATGGCAGCCAAAAATGGGTTGATTTCGCTTCAACTTACTGGCATGTGGATTGTGTTCGTAAAATGTCTCTTAACGCATTTACCCTCCATTATCAAAAATGGTGTAAACGCAAGAAGTACAACTTCAGTCAATCAAAGGCTGAAGAAATCTATGGAAAAGCAAAGGAACTTGTTCCTGTACTTCCCAAAGATGAAATAACCAAGCTAATAATCAAACAAGCTGTCGATCAGCTTAATAGTGCATCAACCACCGTCGAAGAGTTACGTACACTAATGAATGAGACAGCTTCAAAACTTCCGGAATATTCAATCGTGATGAATATGAAAGGGGTAGGTCCATCATTAGGTCCTCAGCTTATGGCTGAAATCGGTGATGTGAGCAGATTTACTCACAAGGGTGCCATCACTGCATTTGCAGGTGTTGACCCTGGCGTAAACGAATCTGGAACCTATGAGCAACGAAGTGTTCCCACTTCTAAAAGAGGCTCCGCTGATTTACGAAAAACTCTCTTTCAGGTAATGGATGTACTCATCAAAACCATGCCACAGAACGATCCTGTTTATCAGTTCTTAGATAAGAAACGGGCACAAGGCAAACCTTACTATGTCTACATGACCGCCGGTGCTAACAAGTTCCTTCGAATCTACTATGGTCGAGTGAAAGAATATCTTGCCACTCTTCCTGAATCTGATTAAGAACAATCAATAACACTATTTAGACCAGCACTAGTTGTGGTGGTCTTATTTTGATACCTTCTTTTAAACCTGTATAAAATTTTCAATGTTCTTTAATTTAGCCTTGACTTTTTATTTGCAGGCTTTTGTTGTTTGACTGTATGATAATATACGAAACTTAATTGAACCTAAAAGACTTGCAAATAATTATTAAAAGTTTGTGCTTGCAAAAAAAATATATATTTGTAATAATATGGAAAACTGTCAGTTGTATACATTAAGAAGATAGGCGGTAAATATATGAGGTTGTTGCTTGCAGAAGATGAGAAGTCACTGTCAAAGGCTGTAAAGGCTATACTTGAGGCGAACAAATACAGCGTTGATGCGGTATTTAATGGAGAGGATGCCATAGATTATCTCGATGCGGATAATTATGATGGAGCTATACTGGATATAATGATGCCGAAAAAGGACGGGCTTACGGTGCTTAAGGAGCTGCGCAGCAGGGGAAATCTGGTGCCTGTGCTTTTGCTTACCGCGAAGTCGGAGGTGGATGACAAAGTAGAGGGATTGGATTTGGGTGCAAACGATTACCTTACAAAGCCCTTTGAGCCTAAGGAACTGCTTGCAAGGATACGTGCTATGACAAGAAGTCGTATGGCGGAAGGAGATTCGGTGCTGGAGTATGGAAATGTGTCATTAAACAGAGCTACCTTCGTAATTGAAACCGACAAAGAGAATTTTAAGCTTTCCAATAAAGAGTTTCAGATGATGGAAATGCTCATGAGTTACCCTAAAAATATAATTTCGGCTGAAAAATTTATGGAAAGGATATGGGGATACGACACGGAGGCGGATATAAGCGTTGTCTGGGTATATATTTCATATCTTAGAAAGAAGCTTTCGGCGATGGAGGCAACTGTAGAAATAAAGGTTACCAGAAATCTGGGATATTCACTGATATTAAAAGATTAGAGGTAAAGAGTGAAGTTAAAGAAGAAAAATAATATGATTTCAAAGCTTAGATTTAAGCTTGTTGCGGTTTCTATGGGAGTTACCCTCGCAGTGCTGATTCTTATAGTAGGCGGAATGAATATAGTAAACTATAATAAGATAGTAAACGATGCGGATAAGACCATAGAATATCTTGCAGAAAACTATTCAAGTGGCGAGCCCGTGATGAGGAGGCGAGGCTTTTTCAGGAATGGCGGTTTCCCCGGGTTTTCGTCCGAAATTTCTCCGGAAGCGAAATTCGACAGCAGATATTTTGTGGTGAGTTTTGACGAAGAGGGAAAGGTAGCAAGTAAGGATACCGGGAATATCATGGCACTTACCGATGAAGAAAGTGAGGAGTACGCAAAGGCGGTGTATGCGGGCGGCTCAACCAAGGGTTTTTATGACGGTTACAGGTATGCGATTGTAGAACTTGACGGAAATAAGTCGGTTATGTTTTTAGACTGTTTCAGAAGCATTTCAAACATGAGATTTTTCCTATTTATAAGTGTGCTTGTTTCATTCCTCGGATGGCTGACGGTATTTGTAATAGTATTGATATTTTCCAAAAAGATAGTTGAACCCGTTTCAAAAAGCTATGAAAAGCAGAAAAGGTTTATAACTGATGCGGGGCATGAGATAAAGACGCCGCTTGCTATAATAGAGGCGGATGTGGGAGTGCTTGAAATGGAAAGCGGTGAGAATGAGTGGCTCGGCGACATAAAAATTCAAACCGGAAGACTTGCCAAGCTTACAAATGATCTTATACAGCTATCCAAGCTTGACGAGGGGAAGGGAAACATGACCTTTACAGATTTTCAGGTATCGGATCTTGCCGCAAAGATTATAAACTCTTTTTTAAGTCTTGCGACCATAAATGAAAAGAAGCTTGCAGGGAGCATTGAGCCTAATCTTGTATTAAACGGCGACAAAGACGGAGTGGCGGAATTGTTCAACATTCTTTTGGACAATGCTATAAAATACTCGGAAGGAGAGGGCAACATCCGTTTTGAGCTTAAAAAGAAAGGTGGCCACATAGCAGTAGAAGTCATCAATGCAGTCGAGCATATAACAAAGGAAGAAGCGGAAAAGCTTTTTGACAGATTTTACAGAATGGACAGCTCCAGAAACTCCGAAACGGGAGGACATGGCATAGGACTTTCTATGGCGAAGGCTATAGTAAATGCCCATGGAGGAAAGATAAAGGCGGAGGCAGTAGGAGATAAGGAACTTAGAATATCGGCAGTATTTTAACCGAGATAAATTGAATATACAATGAAATGAACTGCAGCAGTAGGCATAGGCTTACTGCTGCAGTTTTTAGATGTTTTTATAAAAAATAAAAAACTTTAAGTTCTTTAAGTTTCATTTAAGTTTCGGCAGTTATTATATAGCCATAAAATAAATGAGAGAGAGAACGAAAGGAGGAAGGATGTTATGGGAGCAGGAACATTTGAAAGATTTGAAACCAAGTATTTGTTAAATAAGGAACAGAAGGAAGCTGTATATGAAGCTATGAAGCCTTATATGAGAGATGATAAATTCGGAAACAGCACTATAAGAAATATATATTTTGACAGACCTGATTTCAGACTGATAAGAGATTCGCTTGAAAAACCTGTTTACAAAGAGAAGCTAAGACTTAGAAGTTATAAGCAGGTAGCCGACGGAGATAAGGTCTTTATAGAACTAAAAAAGAAACTCAAAAAGATAGTTTATAAAAGAAGGATTGAAGCCTCAGAAGCGGATGCGATGAACTACCTCTGCAAGAGAAAAGAGCTTAAAGAGCAGAGCCAGATAAGCAAAGAGATAGATTATTTTCTTGATTTCTACGGAGATATTAAACCTAAAGTATTTTTAAGCTATGACAGATGTGCTTATTACGATAAATACGATTCGGATTTCAGGATGACCTTCGACAGCAACATCTTATGGAGAGAGCAGGACTTGAGTCTGACAGCGGGGATATACGGAAAACCTCTTTTAGATGACTCGGAGGCTCTGCTTGAAATAAAATCGGCAGGAGCGGTTCCGTTGTGGCTTACAAAAGTACTTAGTGAAAACAGGGTATATAAGGTGTCATTTTCAAAATACGGAATGGCATTTAACAATATAATAAGCGAAAACAGGAGGTTATTTAATAGAAAACTGTTGGTAGGTAATGAGGAAGAAGTGAGGGAAAGGATGGTGTACGGATATGTTTAGCAGTATTTTCGGAACAACAACTACTGCAACAGTAACGGTAGGAATGGTGGTTGCCTGTATAGGAGCGGCGCTTGCCATAGGAATATTTTTAGCACTGATTTACACATACAGAAGCAGATATACACAGAGCTTCGTAATCACATTGGCAATACTTCCGGCGGTAGTAAGTATGGTTATCCTGCTTGTTAACGGAAATGTGGGAGCGGGAGTTGCAGTAGCAGGTACATTCGGACTTGTAAGATTTCGTTCGGTACCGGGAACCGCAAAAGAGATAGGTGCAATATTCCTTGCGATGGCGGCAGGACTTGCAGCAGGTATGGGATATATAGGATATGCAGCATTGTTTGCATTGATTATGGGCACGGTACTGCTCATTTACACAAGATTAGGCTTCGGGATGCCGGGAAATGCCTGCTTGCAGAGAGGACTGAGAATAACTATCCCGGAAAATCTTGATTATACAGATGTTTTTAATGAAGTGTTAGGTAAATACACAAGCAGCTCACATCTTTTGGGAGTAAAGACAACCAATATGGGAAGTCTTTTCAGACTAAGCTACGATATTACATTAAAGAAAGGAGGGATTGAAAAAGAATTCATAGATGAACTTAGATGCAGGAACGGAAACTTGGAAATAATGTTAAATAGAGCAGGAACAGGTATGGAAGAATTATAAAACAAAACATCCGCATATGACGAAGGGAGAAATATTATGAAGAAGAAGTTAATGACAATGATGATAGCAGGAGGGCTTTTGATAAGTGTGACAGCCTGCTCCGCAGTAGGAAACACGGCAGTAGCGACAGGAACAACCGCAACGGTAACCGCAGCATCCGGAAGCTCGACGAGTACGGGAAGTTCAAAGAGCACTACAGGCAGTACTTCGGGTACAACAAGCAGTTCAGCAAGCGGCACGACAAGCAGCTCCACCGTAGCGGTAGCGGCTTCGGATATGTTTACAGATAGAGATAAAGATGCTTCATACGATGAAAGCACCGCAGCAAAGATAAATTTGAGCAGTATAACGGACAGCAGCTACACCATTTCCAAAGAAGGAACATATATATTGTCGGGTACCTATACAGGTCAGATAATAGTAGATGTTGCAGATACTGAAAAAGTTCAGCTCGTGCTTGACGGAGTAAATATTACAAACAAGACCGACGCTGCTATATATATAAAGAGCGGGGATAAGGTATTTGTAACATTAAAGAGCGGTACAAAGAATACACTTACAACAAGCGGAACATTTGTTTCATCAGGGACTGACAATGTAGACGGAGTTATTTTCTCAAAGGCAGACCTTACTTTGAACGGAACAGGTTCACTTACTATAAGCTCCACCGCACATGGAATAGTTTCAAAGGATGACCTTGTAATCACGGGAGGAACCTACAGCATTACCTCTGTAAGCAAGGGAATAAGCGGAAAGGACAGCGTAAGAATAGCGGATGGAACTATTACCATAAAGGCAGGGACGGACGGAATACATTCTGAAAACGAAGAAGATTTGGCTAAGGGATTTATCTACATAGGAGGAGGTACAATAACCATAAATGCAGCGGATGACGGCATCCACGCAAACACAAGACTTAATATAGCCGAAGGAAAGATTAACATAGCAAGCAGCGTTGAGGGTATAGAGGCTCAGACCGTAAACATCTCAGGAGGAGAAGTGAAGGTAGTTTCTTCCGATGATGGTATAAATGCTACAACTCCGACAAGCACGGTAGGCAACAGCACGGAAACGCCAAGCGTAAATATATCGGGAGGAAAAGTTTATGTAAATGCAGAGGGCGACGGCGTTGACTCAAACGGGAACTTATTCGTATCAGGAGGAGAAACTTATGTAAGCGGTCCTACAAGGCAGGGAAATGGAGGACTTGATTACGACGGAACTGCAAAGATTACAGGAGGAACTTTTATTATAACCGCTGTTCAGGGTATGGACATGAACTTTGGTTCCGAATCTACACAGGGAAGCATGCTTGTAAATGTTTCTAATCAGTCAAAGGGAACTAAGGTAACTATTTCCGACTCCAAGGGAAATGTGCTCGCAACTTATACCCCTGACAAGGCATACAGCAGCTTGCTTATAAGCACGGCAGGAATGGTTAAGGGAGAAACCTACACTATTACGGCAGGAAGCTATACACAGGAAGTTACACTTGATTCTCTTATAAGCGGCTCAGGCAGCGGAATGGGCGGCGGAAGAGGCGGAATGGGCGGCAGAAGAGGCGCGATGGGAAGTACGGAAGGCAGCACGGACAGTACCACCGGAGATAGTCTTTGGCGCGGAGGAAAGTCAAACGGCATGATGCCGCCGACTGATGCGGAAGATGGACAGATGATGCCGCCACCCGATGCAGAAGAAGGACAGACAGGACGAGGTAAAGGATTTAACGGAGAAAGGAGGAGAAGAGGCTGGAATAACGACAGCACCACAAACAGCAGCGGAACTGACAGCAGCACCACAACGCCGACAGTTCCCAAAGCACCAAGTACAGCAGGAAGCGGAGCATAAAGCTTAGCTGAGAATGAATCGGAGTCTGCAGGAATAGAAAAATTTCTGCAGGCTCTTTGTCTGTCGGGAGAGGCTGATACTGAATCGGCAAATATAATTGCTTGACAGAAACCTCAATAGCAGTTATAATCAATTTACTTTATCAAAGTAGAGTGGTAGAGTAGAAAAGTGAATATAATTAATTTTAATATAAGAGGTAGGATATGTCAAAATTTTTAAACAATAAATACAAGGGGCTGATTCCCTATGTTCCGGGGGAGCAGCCCAAAGAAAAACGATATATTAAGTTAAATACGAACGAATCTCCTTTTCCGCCTGCCATAGCCTTAAAATATGAGGATTTTGCCGATGTCGCGGATAACATGAGACTGTATCCGGATCCTGAAGCACACAGCTTAAAGGCGGCAATTGCAGACTTTTATAAGGTTAAGCCGAATGAAATATTTATAGGCAACGGCTCTGATGAATGCCTGTACTACAGCTTCATGGCATTTTGTGAGGCGGGAGTCAGTTTTCCCGACTTAACCTATGGGTTTTATAAGGTTTATGCCGATATCAACGCAGTAAAGGCAGATATTATTCCTTTAAGGGATGACTTCACAATAGCCGTATCCGACTACGAGGACAGGGGAACAGCCATAGTTATAGCCAATCCGAATGCACCTACGGGTATAATGCTGGGAAAAGAAGAGATAAGAAAACTTTTATGTAAAAATCCTGATAAGGTTGTAATTATAGATGAGGCATATATAGACTTTGCACCGGAGGGAAGCTCCGCCATAGATTTGGTAGGAGAATATGACAACCTTTTAGTTATACAGACATTTTCAAAATCACGCTCATTAGCAGGGGCGAGGGTTGGATATGCTATAGGGAATGCGGCTCTTATAGAAGATTTGGAAAGACTCAGATTTTCCGTAAATCCATACAATATCAGTTCTTTTTCCTTGGCGGCGGCAGTTGAAGCGGTTGAAAATGCGGAATATTTCAGGGAGAATTGCAGGAAGATAAAGGAGAACAGAGAATACACAAGAAATGAGCTCATAAGGCTGGGATTTGAGGTAATAGATTCTCATGCAAACTTCCTTTTGGCAAAAACCGAGCGGATAAGTGGTGTGGACTTTTATGAAAAGTTAAGGGAGAACGGTATACTTGTAAGGCATTTTGAAAATAAAAGGATTGCGGATTACAACAGAATAAGCATAGGAAGTATGGAAGATATGAAAGCCTTTATAAGAGCGGCGGAAAGGATTATAGAAAGCCGTATTGCAGCCTTGTAAACGGCGGGGAAGCGCACCTGTATTTTTAATAAAGAAAATTCAGTAAAAAATGTGTTTAATTCCGACTTTGCAGTTGATTTAGAGTGCTTGTTGATATTATATTAGTATAAAGAAAAATTTTTGCAGTCAAAAGGGGAAGAGTATGAGAAAAGTTGGAATAG
>JBHADN010000147.1:0-4369 GCA_041855085.1 Catonella sp. | reverse complement strand
TGCAATATTGTTAATATTGTGATACACTATTTTACACAGCGTTTATAGCATAAGCTTTAACGATATATACAATTTTGAAAGGAGAATATGATGGCTATCTTAAAAGACAAAAAGGTAGTAATCATCGGCGATCGTGACGGTGTACCGGGCCCTGCTATCAGTGCCTGCGTAGAGTCAGCCGGTGGTGAAGTAATTTTTGCATCTACTGAGTGCTTCGTTTGAACGAGCGCGGGTGCAATGGATCTGGAAAACCAGAAGAGAATAAAGGAATTTACCGAGAAGTTCGGTCCTGAGAACGTAGTAGTTGTTCTCGGAGCAGCAGAGGGCGAGGCTTCAGGTCTTGCTGCTGAAACTGTAACTGCAGGTGATCCTACATTCGCAGGTCCATTGACAGGAGTTCAGCTTGGACTCACAGTATATCATGTTTGCGAACCGGAGATTAAGGAAGAAGTTGATGCAGGTGTTTACGATGATCAGGTCAGCATGATGGAGATGGTTCTTGATGTTGACGGAATCATTGAAGAGATGAAGAACATCAGATCTGAGTATTGTAAATATTTATAATCACCCAGAGATGTAATCTAAACTAGAGGTGGCGATGAGGTATACCTACCTCATCGCCTTTTGTTTGCATATCATCATATTCGTATTAAGAGATAACTTGGGGTTTGGTTATAAGATTAAAAATGATATCCGGCAGTTGTGCCGGGTTTTATTGAAGGTAAAAAACAAAAAAACGAGGTGGATAAGTATGAACAGTATTATTAAGGGAACCGGTTATGTGCTTGCACATACACCAAGTATGATAATTCACAATGGTTCTACAGCCGTAACTGAGAAGATTGTTAACCCTGATTCTGAATTTCTTAAAGGAGTTGACAGTCACCTCAGAAGCTACGAGGATGTTGTAGGATACTGGCCAAATCAGGTTTATATCGGAAATGCTACACCTGATCAGTTCAAGGAAGTTGAATTCCCTTACTATGATAAGAAGATGGACGGAGCTGAAAGATACGGCAAGTTCGGCGAGATTATGCCTGAGGCTGAATTCCTCCTTCTTGTACAGGCAAGTGATGTATTTGAGGTTGTAATGCTTGAGAAGGGCTTTGTTGCGGCACACAAGGATGCGCTTGCAGCAGATCCCGTTATTACGGAAGATATCATGGCAAGAGTTCGTGAAGGCTTTGAAATATCGGAAATAGAGCATTTTGTAAAGGATGAGCATGCAGAAGGACTTTATTTTGAAGGCAAGCTCGTAGGATGCGTTAAGCGCGCTCACGATATCGATGTAAACCTTTCAGCGGAGGTTATGCACGAGAACCTTGTAAATAAGGCTTCAAGCGTACTTTCAGTACTTCACGCACTTAAGAGTACAGGTGTTGCTAAAGAGGATATAGAGTATGTTATGGACTCTTCAGAAGAGGCTTGTGGAGATGTTAACCAGCGCGGAGGCGGTAACTTTGCCAAGGCGGTTGCTGAAATCTGCGGTCTTGTAAACGCTACAGGTTCGGATACAAGAGGTTTCTGTGCAGGTCCTGCTCATACACTTATTGAGGCTGCCGCTCTTGTAAAGGCGGGAGCATATAAGACAGTTGCAGTTATAGGTGGAGGCTGTGCGCCTAAGCTCGGTATGAACGGTAAGGATCATGTTAAGAAGGATATTCCATTACTTGAGGACTGTATAGCGGCTTTCTGTGTAATCATATCGGAGAATGATGGCGTAAGTCCTGAGATTAACCTTAACATTATCGGCCGTCATACAGTAGGTACAGGTTCGGCTCCTCAGAATGTTATCGGAAGCCTTGTAGCAGATCCGCTTGAAAGAGTAGGTCTTAAGATTACAGACATAGATAAATATTCTACAGAGATGCAGAACCCTGACATCACAAAGCCTGCAGGAGCGGGAGATGTACCTGAGGCTAACTACAAGATGATAGCTGCCCTTGCAGTTAAGAAGGGACAGATTGACCGTACGGAGATACCTGCTTTCATAGAGAAGCACGGTCTTGTCGGATTTGCTCCTACACAGGGACATATTCCTTCAGGTGCTCCATATATCGGATTTGCAAGAGAGGAAATACTTGCAGGCAAGATTAAAAATGCGATGATAGTAGGTAAGGGTTCTCTCTTCCTTGGAAGAATGACCAACCTTTTCGACGGAGTTTCATTTGTAATTCAGGCAAATACATCTGCTTCTGAAGGTAAGGAAAGCGGAGTATCAGAGGAAGAAGTAAAGGGAATGATTGCAAAGGCTATGAAGCAGTTTGCGGCAAGCCTTGTAAGCGATAACGAATAATTTAGGAAGGTGAAGCAATATGGCAAAAGGAATAGAGAAGATAATTGCCGATACTTTCCTAGAGATGGCGGAAGGCCTTGAAACAGGAAGTTTCGGCAAAAGACCTAAGATTGCTCTTACCGGAATGGGTTCAGAGCATGGTGAAGAAACAACCATGCAGGCTGCTATTCAGGCTGCAAAAGATGGTATAGATGTTTACTATATAGGTACACTTGAGGCGGAAGGCGTTACAACTATTAAAGTAAGCAATGACGACGAAGGTCATGACAAGATGGATGAAATGCTTGCTTCAGGCGAGATAGATGGTGCGGTTACTATGCATTATCCGTTCCCGATCGGCGTTTCTACAGTAGGACGCGCTGTAACACCGGGTGTGGGCAAGGAGCTCTTCTTAGCTACCACTACGGGTACTTCCAGTACAGACCGTATAGAAGGTATGATAAAGAATGCAATCTACGGTATAATTACAGCTAAGGCTTGCGGAATTAAAGAGCCTACGGTAGGTATACTTAATGTAGACGGTGCAAGGCAGACCGAAAAAGAGCTTAAAAAGCTTCAGGACGGCGGCTACGGTATCAAGTTTACGGAGTCAAGCCGTTCGGACGGCGGCTGTGTAATGAGAGGTAATGATATACTGAGAGCTACTCCTGATATCATGGTTTCCGACTCGCTCACAGGAAATGTATTAAGCAAGATGCTTTCTTCTTTTACAACAGGTGGAAGCTACGAGGCGTCAGGCTTCGGATACGGTCCGGGTATAGGCGAGGGCTACAAGAACCTTGTCATGATTATTTCCCGTGCTTCAGGTACTCCTGTTATAGCTAATGCCATTCGTTATGCGGCACAGCTTGTAAGAGGCAAGGTATTTGAGGTGGCTGATGCCGAGTTTGCGGCAGCTAAGAAGGCAGGTCTTGATAAGATTCTGGCAGACCTTAAGGCAGCTCGTGAGAAGAGTGCGGCTCCTGCAGAGGAAGTTAAGGCTCCTCCTACAGAAGTTGTTACAGGTCAGATTTCCGGTGTTGAGGTTATGGACCTTGATGACGCTGTTAAGGTTCTCTGGAAAGAGGGCATCTATGCACAGAGCGGTATGGGCTGTACAGGTCCTATCGTGCTTGTAAATGATGCTAAGATTGCCAACGCTACGGAACTTCTTCGTAAAGCCGGATATATAGGCTGATAAGATAAACGATCCCAAGGGCTCGCAGTTATTGCGTGCGAGTCCTGAAATATAAATGAGCCGTAGTTTATCTGTTGAAATGGATAAGCTGCGGCTTATATTATCTCAGTTTGACAATGCTTTTGCTTTATTATGCGAGTGTGTTGTCAAGCTGAGATAAGTATTGTGTGGAAATCTTTGGTGTGAGGTTGATATGAGAAAAGATGATGTATTGATAGTTACCAATAATCCGCTTGTAAGAGAGAAGCTTGCAGAGAGATATAATGTTGAATTTGTAGACGGCGGCATACTGGCTGTAATGGAGAATTTAAGAAATAAAATACATACGGGTACAGTTCTTCTTACACATCCGCTTTCGGGCAGCGTAAAGCCGGGACAGACGCCTTACAAGTCGGTTATGGTCGAGTTAAAGACAGGCGGAGTAAATTCGGATTCTCTGCATATGATAGAGGAAGCGATTTATAACTGCAACAAGTTTGTTACCAGACTGGATGAATTCAGAGAGGGAACGGACGAGGACAAGAGATTTATTGACTACACTCTTATAATGAGCGGAATTGAGTCATTTGAAGCTTTGAAGTAGTATATCGTAATTTTATTTACAGGCTGTGCCGAAATCGGTGCAGTCTGTTTTTAGATTCCATGAAAATCTAAGGGATCTTCCGGACATAAAAGACCTTCGATAAGGAATGTCGCAATTGTATATTTGTTATATTTTTTTGAAAATAGTTTCTAAATTTTAAGGTAGATTTAAAAGTCGAACAGGATTTTGATTATTTATAATGAAAAGTTAGAAATAACGAACCTCTATAGATTTTTTTATTCGGCAAAATAATTTGTGCAAATTTTTCTATAAGCACGCTTGTTAACGCGATAACATTAACAATTTTTATGGA
>JBHADN010000146.1:0-6112 GCA_041855085.1 Catonella sp. | reverse complement strand
TAACGCAGAGGATTGTCGGGAAGTTCAATCTCAACATGAGATATTGCAGAAACATATTTTCTTGGCTGCTCCTCAGGTAAAACCACATGAAACTTTTTAGGTAGAAATCTTCCCGCACTCGCATCATCATTTCTGGCAACTAAGGTAGAACCGTCGTAGCTGGCATTTTTGCCGACTAAAATTGTAGTACAAGCCATTTTAAAACCCCTTTCATTTTGATTAGTCTTGTTTTGACAAAGCACACCTAACATTATAACCTAAAAAACAATAAAAATCATTAGTTTTTTATATAAAATGCCAAGGTAAACAGATAGAATTATAAAGACTAATCTGCCCGACAGTATACAGGGAAAATTTTATGAATATTCTGTAATATTTTGTTTCTTTTACTTGACCGTCACAGATATTTGTAGATAATATTAGTTAAGGCGGATGTACTGTCCGCTTTTGTAAGGAGATTTAGCGCAAAATGCCTCGCTGGAGGAGAAAACGATAAAATTTTAACAAATGAAGGGAGCGGCTTATGATTTATACTGCTATTGACAGGTTGATTTCCTATGGACTTAGAAAAGGTTTATTAGAAAAAGAGGATATAGATTATACAAGAAACAAGCTTCTTTATACCTTAGGTATTGCATCCTACGAGGGAGATGGCGTAGTAGAAGAAAATGATGAGGAGCTTGCGGATATCCTTTCGGATGTATTGCAGTATGCGATGGAAAACGGATTGGTAAGCGACTCCGTTACGGAGCAGGACTTGCTTGATACAAAGGTTATGGACTGTATGCTTGCAAGACCTTCGGAGATAGTAAAAAAGTTTGAAGCCTTGCGTGCCGAAAGTCCTAAAAAAGCTACCGACTGGTATTATGAATACAGCAGGGCGACAAATTACATCCGCGAGGACAGGATAGCCAAGGATGTAAAATGGCAGGCGGACTCGCCGTACGGAAAGCTTGATATAACTATAAACCTTTCAAAGCCGGAAAAAGATCCCAAGGCAATAGCCGCAGCCAAGAAGATGGTACAGACCGATTATCCTAAATGTCTGCTTTGCAGGGAAAATGAGGGTTTTGCGGGGGATATGAACAAGCCGGCGAGAGAAAATCACAGACTGATACCTCTGGTACTGGGAGGAGAGAGGTACTTTTTACAGTATTCGCCTTATGTTTATTACAACGAGCATTGTATAATATTAAATGAAGCTCACATACCTATGAAAGTTGATAAGGCGATATTTGAGAAGCTGCTGGAATTTACAAAGGAGTATCCTCACTATACGGCAGGATCCAATGCCGATTTGCCGATAGTAGGAGGTTCTATACTTACACACGATCATTTTCAGGGCGGTGCGTACGAGTTTCCTATGGCAAGGGCAGAGCTTCGTGAGGAAGTATGCTTTAAGGGATACGAGGATGTAAGGGCAGGAATTGTGAACTGGCCGCTGTCGGTCATCAGGCTTACCGGAAAAGATTATAAGCGCATAGTTCTGCTTGCGGACAGGATATTGAATATCTGGAGAGATTATTCGGACGAAGCGCTTGATATTCTTAAAGAAACAAAGGGAGAGCCTCACAATACGATAACTCCTATTGCAAGGAGAAGAGGAGAGGACTTTGAGCTTGACCTTGTGCTAAGAAACAACAGGACTACCGATGAATATCCGCTGGGAATTTTCCACCCTCATGCACATCTCCATCATATAAAGAAAGAAAACATAGGTCTTATAGAGGTAATGGGACTTGCCGTGCTTCCGGGAAGACTGAAAGAGGAGATGGACAGCCTTAGAAAGGCTATGCTTGGCGGAGAGGATATAAGAAAAGACGAGGTATTGGCTAAGCATGCCGACTGGGCGGAAGAGATTTTAGCAAAGCACGGGAATTTTTGCGGGGAAAATGCGGAGGAAATTATCAGGCAGGAGATAGGACTCGTATTTTCCGAGGTGCTTGAAAATGCGGGCGTGTATAAGGACGATGAAGCCGGAAGAGCAGGAATAAGAAGGTTTATAGAAAAGGTAAATGAATAAAAAGTGAGGTGAATATTTGGGAAATTTTATCGCTATGGAGTCGGAACTGCTGTTACTTATACAGGAAAATATAAGAGTGCCGTTTTGGGATACCTTGGTTATTCCTTTTACACTCACAAATAACGGAGGGATATTGTGTATAGCCTTTACGCTGTTGTTTCTTTGTATCAGAAGCCTCAGAAAGACGGGAATACAGATGAGTATCTCATTGCTGCTTGAATTTGTGACGGTTAATCTGGTATTAAAAAATCTTGTGGCAAGGACAAGACCTTATGAGGTAATCGACGGGCTCACAATTTTGGTGGAAAAGGTGCCTGATTTTTCGTTCCCTTCAGGTCATACGGGAAGCTCATTTGCCATAGCTGTGGTAATTTTTATGACTATGCCTAGGAGGTATGGGGTAACCGCAATAATTTTAGCTACGCTGATGGGGCTTTCCAGACTCTATGTAGGCGTACATTATCCGAGCGATGTGGTTGCAGGCGCACTTGTGGGAATAATTACGGCGATGGCTGCGGTTAAGGTCATATATCCGAGGCTTGCGGCAGGACTTGCGAGAAAAAAGGCAGAATAAAGTACAGAATATTTAAAAATGTTGCAATCCGTCCTCCGGTACAGGACGGATTTTGTGTCGGATTCTATAACAGCCGATTTGAGAGGGCTTAGATGAATGTTGTCGGCAATTGTAAAATACGGAGGGGATAAAACAATGAGCGCAGCAGTTTCAAAATTACTTGCGGATTCAAGCTACAAGACGGGGCAGTTTACGGAGGATGAGATAGAAGCGGTAGGTAAGCTGATTACGGTAAGGAAAGGTAAAAAGGATGAAGAGGTTTTTTATATATGCTGTCAGATAAGGAACAGGGAAATCAGGCTTACTGAGGAAGAGCTTATAAGGCAGTTGTATATTTTTAAATTGCTTCATACCTACGGATATCCTAAGGACAAGATGGAAACGGAGTATTGTGTTTCTTTCGGGAGGGAGAAGAAAAGGGCGGACATTGTCATATTTGACAAGCTGCAAACAACAGTTCCCTTTATAATTGTGGAGCTTAAAAAGCCCGGGCTGAAAGAGGGCAAGGAACAGTTGAAAAGCTACTGCAATGCCACAGGAGCACCGATAGGCGTCTGGACAAACGGAGGACAGATTTCATTTTACCACAGAAAAGATCCGAATTTTTTTGAAGATTTGCCCGATATACCGAAATATACGGAAAAGCTGTCCGATTTATTGAAAGAGAGATGGACGATAAAGGATTTGGTGGAAAAGGATAAGCTTATTAACGAAAAGAAAAGTTTAAAAGACCTTATTTTGGAAATGGAAGATGAGGTTCTGGCAAATGCGGGTGTAGATGTCTTTGAGGAGGTATTTAAACTTATTTTTACCAAGCTCTTCGATGAGATGGAGAGCAGCAGAAATCCGGCAAGGTATCTGGAATTCAGAAATTACGGAGATACGGAGGCGGAGCTTAAGGAAAAGGTGCAAAGGCTCTTTGACAGGGCAAAGGAAAGGTGGGAAGGGGTATTCGGCGAGGATACGGGAATTGCACTTACACCGTCACATCTATCTGTCTGTGTTTCTTCGCTTCAGGATGTGAAACTTTTTAATTCTAATCTGGATGTGGTTGACGATGCCTTTGAATATCTTATGAGCAAGTCGTCTAAGGGAGAAAAAGGGCAGTATTTTACTCCGAGATATGTGATTGAAATGTGTGTAAAAATGCTCAATCCGAAAAAAAACGAAACAATGATAGATACCGCAGGGGGCTCTTGCGGCTTTCCGGTGCACACTATTTTTTATGTGTGGAAAGAGATATTAAAGGAAAACGGTATAGAGCAGGGGCATCTCTTTACAAGTGAGGAAAAGCCTGCTCTCTGCAGGGATTATGTGAACAATAATGTATTTGCGATTGACTTTGATGAAAAGGCGGTAAGGGTTGCGAGAACCTTGAATCTCATTGCCGGAGACGGGCAGACCAATGTAATGCATCTGAACACTCTGGATTATGAAAGGTGGGAAACGGTAACAAAGGAGGAGGGCTGGACAGATACCTACAACAACGGCTGGAAGAAGCTGAAGCGGTTGAGGGAAACCAAGAACAGCGACTACAGTTTTAACTTTGATATACTGATGGCAAATCCTCCTTTTGCAGGAGAAATCAAAGAGTCAAGGATTATTTCAAAGTATGAGCTTGGAAAGAATGCAAAGGGCAGATATCAGTCCGGTGTGAGCAGGGATATTTTGTTTATAGAGAGAAATCTGAACTTTTTAAAGCCGGGCGGAAGGATGGCTATAGTGCTGCCGCAGGGCAGATTTAACAATTCCTCCGATAAATATATAAGAGATTTTATTGTCGAGCAGGCAAGGATTTTGGCTGTGGTAGGGCTTCATGGAAATGTGTTTAAGCCGCATACGGGTACAAAGACCTCCGTTTTATTTGTACAGAAGTGGGATGACACGCTCTGCCCTAAAAAAGAGGATTATCCTATTTTCTTTGCTACCATGGGAGAACCGGGCAAGGATAATTCGGGGGATAAAATCTATGTAAAGGACAGTGAGGGAGTACCGCTCCTTGACAGTCACGGACATTTGATTGTAAAGCACGATTTATACAATCATGACGGAATGACAGAGGACGGAATAGCGGAGGCTTTTATTGAGTTCGCTAAAAAAGAGAAACTGAGTTTTTTCTAGGCTGCCCGTTTGATAAGGAGAAATACGGTAAATTATCGAGCGGGCTGGAAATTAGCGAAATATGGCTGAGTGAGGTGCATAAGGGGAATATTACAAAGCGGATTGACTCGGAATATTTTTTGAAGCACGATTTGATTTTGCATGAAAAAATGAGAAAACAAAAGTTCGGGAAATTCGGCAGCTTAGGCATAAGCGTATCCGGAGGGAAGCGCATACCGAAGGGAGAAGGTTTTTCTAAAGAGGGTTATCCTTATATAAGGGCGCAGGACAATAAGGGAGATTACATCTTCGGAGAAACCTCGCCTAAAATCAGTGAGAGCTTATATGAGAGGCTAAAGAGGTATACAGTTAAGTATAATGACATTGTACTTACCAATGTAGGCAATTCCATAGGCGATGTGGGCATTATGAAAAACTGTACGGAGAAATGTATTCTGACGGAGAACTGCATAAAGATAACGGCTAAAAAAGGTGTGCTTCAGGAGTTTATCTTTGCCTTTCTTAAAACGAAGTACGGACAAAGCCAGATAAAAAGGGAAACGGTAGGCACAGCCCAGCCTAAGCTGGCATTGGAGAGGATCAGGGATTTTAATATCTCGGTTTTGTCCATGGAACTGCAAAAAAGTGTAAAGGAACTGGTAGACCTGTCGGTAGAGAAGTATATTGAAGCCGGTTTGATGTATTCCAAAGCGGAGCAGCTTTTTATTTCTGAACTGGGGCTTGAAGCCTTTAATCCGTCCTCAGAAAAGGTATCCATAAGAACTCTCCGGGAGAGTTTTTTGAGTACGGGTAGGCTTGACGGAGAATATTATAAGCCGGTGTATGAGGACTGCATAAAAAAAATTGAACGGTACAGTGGCGGATGCGAGTTGCTTTCAGATTGCTGCGAGGTGGAGGATGGAAACTATATGCCGGATGTAGACAGACGGTATAACTATATAGAGCTTTCGGACATCGGAGCTGGCGGAGAGATAAGCGGCTGTACTGAGGCTTTTGGAGGGGAACTGCCGACAAGGGCAAGGCGGAGGACAAAAGAGGGGGATGTTATTGTTTCATCTGTGGAAGGCTCGTTGAAGAACTGTGCAGTTATAACCTCTCAATATCATGGCGCACTTTGCTCCACAGGCTTTTATATAGTGAGGTCAGACAGGTTGAACCCTGAAACTCTGCTCACGCTGTTTAAGTCCGATATTATGGCGGAATTGATGAAAAAAGGCTGTTCAGGAACGATACTTGCAAATATTTCCAAAGAGGAATTTTGCAGACTGCCCATACCGCTCATAGAGGAAAAAGCTCAGGAGGAGATTGCCGATTATGTAAGAAAGAGCATAAGCTATAGGGAGAGGGCAAAAATTATTCTTGAAAAAGTGACGGAAAGTGTAGAAATAGCTGTT
>JBHADN010000145.1:0-4072 GCA_041855085.1 Catonella sp. | reverse complement strand
GCGGAAGAAGAGTCCGAGGAAGGCGGCGAGGTGAATACAACTACAAAAGACCTGCCCAGCAGCGGCTCAGGAATTACCGCAGAAGATACAGCCGGGGAAGCCGGAAACGATAAAACCGGAACAAAATCTGCCGGAAGCTCCACAACCGATAAAACCGGAACAGGAACTGCCACAAAATCCGCAGCCGCTGCTTCCGGAGCAGGAACTTCCCAAACCGCCGGCAAATCCGCAACCGGAACAGCCGTTGCCGCAAATTCCGGAGAAAGTAAGACCGAAACAGTAAGCAAAAGTACCGAGAAGGCTACAGCGCAGACTTCGGAAAAGACAACCCCAAAAACCGAGGTGCAGGAAGAAAAACCTGTGACAAAAGTAACAATAACAGTTTCTTCGGGTATGAGTTCCGAGAGGGTTGCGTCAGCTTTACAGGCGGCAGGAATAGTTAAGAGCGGCGCCGATTTCAATAAGTTTCTTATAAATAACGGATATTCGTCGGGAATAAGGGTAGGAAGCTTTGTTTTTGAAAAAGGACAGACTTATGCGGAGATAGCAAAAAAGCTTACAGGCAGATAAAAAGGCTTGCAAGAAGTTCTAAAATATGATAAAATTAGGTTTGCGTGTAAACGCAAAACAGAAAACACATGTCTGTTTATGCTGATGGTGCCTTACGGTATGGCAGCAAAAAAGAAAGCAGACAGAAGCAAAACCATGGAGGTAAAGAAATGGGCGTTATTTCAATGAAACAGTTACTTGAAGCAGGTGTGCATTTTGGTCATCAGACAAGAAGATGGAACCCTAAGATGGCTCCTTACATCTACACCGAGAGAAACGGTATTCATATCATCGACTTACAGAAGTCTGTAGGAATGGTAGATGCCGCTTACGAAGCTATTAAGAGCATAGTTGCAAACGGTGGAACCATACTTTTTGTAGGCACCAAGAAGCAGGCTCAGGAGGCGGTTAAGGACGAGGCTATCCGTTCAGGTATGTATTTTGTAAATGAGAGATGGCTTGGAGGTATGCTTACAAACTTCAAGACAATTAAGAGCCGTGTCGCAAGACTTAAAGATATTGAAAGAATGAGCGAGGACGGAACTTTTGATGTTCTTCCTAAGAAGGAAGTTATCAGGATAAGAAAAGAGTGGGATAAGCTTGAGAAGAACCTTGGCGGTATAAAGGAAATGAAGAAGCTCCCTGACGCTATCTTTGTAGTGGATCCTAAGAAGGAAAGAATCTGCATACAGGAGGCACACACTCTTAATATACCGGTTATCGGCATTGCGGACACAAACTGCGATCCGGATGAACTTACCTATGTAATTCCGGGAAATGACGACGCTATAAGAGCGGTAAGACTTATCGTTGCTAAGATGGCAGATGCGGTTATTGAGGCTAATCAGGGCGAGCAGTATGTTGAAAATGAAGTGTCTGAAGAAGTAGCGGCAGATACAGAGGAATAATAGACAGTTATATATAGGAGGGAAATACAATGGCAGCAATTACAGCAGCTATGGTAAAAGAGCTTCGTGAGATGACAGGTTCAGGCATGATGGACTGTAAGAAGGCTCTTGGTGCAACTGATGGAGATATGGATAAGGCTGTAGAGTGGCTTAGAGAAAACGGATTTATGAAGGCTGCTAAGAAGGCGGAGAGAATAGCTGCAGAGGGTGTTTGTGCAGTCAGTGTTTCTGCTGACGGAAAGACAGCGGCAGTTGTAGAGGTTAACTCTGAAACCGACTTCGTAGCTAAGAACGAGAAGTTTACAACATTTGTAGATGCGGTAGCAGCTAAGGCTCTTATTACAAATGCAGCAGATATAGATGCTTTTCTTGAAGAGGACTTTGAGGCCGGCAAGTCTATAAAGACGGCACTTACAGAGCAGATAGCAGTTATCGGCGAGAATATGAATATCAGAAGATTTGCAAAGCTTACTGAAAATGACGGTTTTGTAGAGAGTTATGTACATGGAAGCAGAATAGGTGTTCTTGTTGCGGTTAAGTCTACCGTTGTTAACGATGAGGTTAAGGAAGCGGCTAAGAATGTTGCTATGCAGATTGCAGCTATGCGTCCTTCATATCTTAACAGGGATGAGGTTTCCAAGGAATATCTCGACCACGAGATGGAGATACTTAAGGCTCAGGCGGCTAATGATCCTAAGATGGCAGGAAAGCCTGCAAATGTGCTTGAAAATATACTTACAGGACAGCTTAATAAGCAGCTTAAGGAGATTTGTCTTGTAGACCAGGTTTATGTAAAGGACAGCAGCCTTACCGTTCAGGCATATATCGACAGCGTAGCAAAGGCAGTTGGCGCTACAGTTTCACTTACAGCTTTTGTTCGTTTTGAAACAGGCGAAGGTATCGAGAAGAAAAATGAAGATTTTGCAGCGGAAGTTGCAGCTCAGATGAACTAAAAATATATCTGCCCCTAGGATTTGCGTTATGCTTTTCTTAGGGGTATTTTTTACAAATTTTCCTATACTTATTATGTTTCATAAATCACATAGGGATGTTTTAGCATTAGCGTAAGCATTTATAAACGAAGAACTGCAAATGTACAAGTATCCTATGAAAAATCGTGTGCTACAGAGATTTATAGGACTGGAGAGAAGTATTGAAAAAATTATTGGTATATATTAAAGACTATAGATTGGAAAGTATCTTAGGCCCTTTTTTTAAGCTGTTCGAAGCTTGCCTGGACCTTATAGTACCCATGATTATGGTTGTAATGATAGATGAGGCCATAAAGGGAAATGATAAAGCGCTTATAATAAAATTGTCTGTTCTTTTGATTATACTGGGTTTTATTGGTCTTGCTTTTTCGATAACGGCCCAGTTTTTTGCGGCAAAGGCAAGTGTGGGCTTCATAAAGCAGATAAAATATGCCCTTTTTTTGCATATACAGAAGCTTTCGCTGTCCGATACGGACAAGGTAGGAAACAATACTCTTATAACAAGACTGACGAGCGATATGAATCAGATACAAACAGGGGTAAATCTCACTTTGAGGCTGTTTCTGCGCTCTCCTTTTATAGTTGCCGGTGCGGTAGTTATGGCATTTTTCATTGACAGAAATATTTCGCTTATTTTCATAGCGGCTATAGTGTTGCTGTCTGTCATAGTATACCTGATTATGAGGTGGTCCATACCCAAGTACAGGGAAGTACAAAATTCTTTAGACCGAGTGCTTGGAAAGACTCGTGAAAATCTGACGGGGGTGCGTGTAATAAGGGCATTTTCTCTGGAAAAAGAGGAGATGGAGGAGTTTGAGAGAGTCAATAATTCACTTACAAATCTGAATAAGAGAGTAGGCAGGGTGTCCGCTCTTATGAATCCGATGACCTACGCTATAGTAAACATAGCAATTACCGTACTTATTTACAGGGGAGGAGTAAAGGTTGACGGAGGACTGCTCACTCAGGGGGAGGTTATTGCGCTTTATAACTATATGTCGCAGATTTTAGTGGAACTTATTAAATTTGCAAATATGTTTTTGAATATAACACGCTCAATCGCCTGCGGAAACAGGGTGCAGGCGGTACTTGAAATAGAGCCCGCCATGGAAGAGGGATGCAGTAAAAAGGCGGAGTGCAGTACGGAGAATATAGTAGAATTTGATAATGTAAGTCTGAATTACAACGGTAAAATATCCGAAAACAGGGAAGAAAATGCGCTTAACAATATAAGTTTTTGCGCTGAAAAGGGAGAAACAATAGGGATAATAGGCGGAACAGGCTCAGGTAAGACCTCGCTTGTAAGTCTTATTCCAAGATTTTATGATGCAGGAGAGGGTATAGTCAGAATAAAGGGGAGAAATGTCAAAGACTACGGATTTGCCGAGCTGAGAAACCTGATGTCGCTTGTGTTGCAAAAGGCGGTACTGTTTAAGGGAAGTATAAGGGATAATATAAAATGGGGAAACGAATCCGTAAATGATGAAGAGATTATGGAAGCCGTAAGATTGGCACAGGCGGAAGATATAGTTAAGGATAAGGAGGGCGGACTGTCATATATCATAGAGCAGGAGGGGAGAAACCTTTCGGGAGGTCAGAAGCAAAGACTTTCAATCGCAAGGG
>JBHADN010000144.1:0-3132 GCA_041855085.1 Catonella sp. | reverse complement strand
TCAGCACATCGCCTTCTTTCATAAGTCCGCTTCTTTCGACTTTAAATTCCATCGTTCTCATAAATCCTCCCCGTATACGAAAGAGGCATACCGATGTATGCCCCTTTATAATAATTTCAATCCTATCTTTGTGATACCGAGAAAATCATAGCGCTTCTCGCCTCCATATTTATGCGATTTCCGGTAGATACTTTTTCCTCATACGCTTCAGGAAATCCCGACTTGTAAATTTCAAGCGAAGAATCCGTTTCAACCTTCCAGGTAAGATGATGAGGAAGTTCGGGAAGCAGACAGTCCTGCCTCTCCCAAAAGGCATTTATGGCAATACAGACTATATCGTCGGCTGTATTTTCTTCGTTTCTTCCTGCAAATATAACTCTTAAGACCTTGTTCTGATGGTCCGCACCTAAGGTCCACGCGTCCGGAAATCCCAGAGAACAGTTACCCATATACTTTCTTATTACCGGATGCTCGCTCCTGAATTTTATGAGATGCTTGGTAAATCTGAAATGCTCCCTGTTTTTTTCCAAAAAGCTCCAGTCAAGCCAGGAAATCGGACTGTCCTGGCAGTAGGTATTATTGTTGCCGAACTGAGTATTTAAAAACTCGTCACCTGCAAGAAACATAGGCGTTCCCCTGCTCATAAGCAGAGCCGACATAGCATTTTTGGCAAGCCTGTGTCTGAGCCTGTTTATCTCCTCGTCGTCGGTTTCTCCCTCAAATCCGCAGTTCCAGCTTCTGTTGTCATCCGTTCCGTCCGTATTGTCCCAACCGTTCGCCTCGTTATGCTTGTAATTATAGCTGTACATATCCCAAAGCGTAAAACCGTCATGACAATTAAGGAAGTTTACGGAAGCGTTTTCCCCTCTGTGGGTAGGATCGTATATATCCTTCGAGCCTACCATTCTTCTTGCCGCAACGGGCATTAAATCGATATTTCCCTTCAGGAAATCCCTCATTTCATCTCTGTACTTTCCATTCCATTCCGCCCAGCGGTTCCAAGAGGGAAAACTTCCCACCTGATAAAGTCCGCCGGCATCCCATGCCTCCGCTATAAGCTTCGCATCCGCCAAAATCTGGTCATAAGCAAGATTTTGAAGCAGCGGCGCATTGGTCATAGGAGAGCCGTCCTCATTTCTTCCCAGGATACTGGCAAGGTCAAATCTGAAGCCGTCTACATGATAATCCGTAACCCAGTACCTTAAGCATTCCACTATAAGGTGTCTTACTACCGGATGATTGCAGTTTAATGTGTTTCCGCAGCCGCTGAAGTTGTAATACTCTCCCCTCGGAGTAAGCATATAATAAACATTGTTGTCAAATCCCTTAAAGGATATGCTCGGTCCCATCTCGTTGCCCTCTGCGGTATGATTGAATACCACATCAAGGAAACATTCTATATTATTGTCATGCAGTCTTTTTATAAGCTTTTTAAGCTCCGTTCCGGAGCTGTTGTCTTCCGTTTTTGCAGCATAGCTTGTATTTGGGGCAAAGAAGCTTATCGGGTTATAACCCCAGTAGTCAACTAACAGCTCTCCTTTGTATTTTCTGTTTTCCTTAATTTCGTCAAACTCAAATATAGGCATAAGCTCTACCGCATTTATTCCCAAGTCCTTGAGATACGGTATTTTCTCCATTACACCGGCAAAAGTTCCCGGATATCTTACCCCTGACGAGTCATCCTTTGTAAATCCCCTTACATGCATCTCGTATATTACGAGATCTCCCATGCTTATATTAGGGCTGGGCTCACTGCCCCAGTCAAAGTCGTTTTTTACAACTCTGGCTTTGTAAAACGACTTGCTGCTTTTCTTTACTCCCCACTCGCTCTGCCCTGTTACAGCCTTTGCGTACATATCGAGGAGCATATTTTCTTTGTTGAAAATTAACCCCTTTCCTTTGTCATAAGGTCCGTCAACCCTGAAAGCATATTCAAATTCTTCTATATTCAAATCAAAAACTATCATAGAATAGACATTGCCTATCCTGTAATTTTCAGGGAACGGTATAACCGCATAAGGTTCATCTTCCCTGCTTCTAAAAAGTACAAGTTCCACACTTGTACCTCCGTTTGTCGGAACCGTAAAGTTTACCCCGCAAGGGATTGCTGTAGCTCCGTTCTGTTCATACATACCGGGCCTAACCCTGAAACCGTTTATCTCATCTATAGGACGCATATGGAACCTCTCAAATGAGAGGTTGTTATTTGCCTCTGCCATAACTTCCTCCGATTAAACAATATGTTTAACATCATAATTATCTCTGTGTTCTTCAATCCATCTCTCTACTAAGAAAATTTATTTCATATCCGCCGAGTCAAGTATAATGGTAAAAGGTCCGTCATTTACAAGGCTTACCTTCATATCCGCTCCGAACTCGCCCTGTTCCACCTTTTTTACCTGCTTCTTACACTCCTCGACTATATAGCGGTACAATTCTTTTGCAAGTTCCGGGGAGCCTGCTGTTGTAAATCCCGGTCTGTTTCCCCTGCTTGTATCTGCATACAGAGTGAATTGGGAAATCAGGAGAAGCTCTCCGCCGACATCCGCCAGCGAAAGATTGGTCTTTCCTTCAGCATCAGCCATTATCCTAAGCCCCAGCATCTTCTTTATCATTTTATCCGCTATTTCCTTAGTGTCTTCCTTTCCTATTCCGATTAGTACCATGTATCCTCTGTCAATAGCACCGCGCACTTCTTCGTCAATCGTGACACTCGAAGAGCTTACAACCTGAATTATAAAGCGCATAATCATCTCCTGTATCTGCCGAAACCCTGCGGCAAAGAGCCTCTTTCGGCTCTTCGTTTTCTGTTTTTATATAATCTTCGGATTTCCCTGCACTCAAAAAACTGTCGGAGCGGTGTCGTTTACCTATCCGACAGTTCTAACTGATATTCATCCCGAATTATTCACAAGACGGATTTCAAGATACCATCCTCCTAAATCTGTCTGTGAATAATTCATGGCTTTCGGTGCTATGTATTACTTGCGGTTAAACGCATTTACTCCAGGCCAGAAAGCTGCCTCGCCAAGCTCTTCCTCTATACGGAGAAGCTGGTTGTACTTAGCTACACGCTCACTTCTTGAAGGAGCTCCTGTCTTAATCTGGCAGGTATTGAGAGCAACTGCAAGG
>JBHADN010000143.1:0-4209 GCA_041855085.1 Catonella sp. | reverse complement strand
CTGTTGATCTTAAATCCTGATGAAAGCTTCTCTGAAGACTTTGCCTGTAATGCAGATGTGATACCTAACTGTCTGTTAGAATTCATTGCTGTAAGATTGTGCTGTACTACCATAATAATTTCCTCCTTGAAATTTAAGTTGGCTTCCCTGCCAATATTTTTTATTAGTTTGTGTGAAGCTTATCTGCTCTTGCAGTTCATTTCTTCCTCACATTATATATATCGGACGCACTCAAAAAAACTTTAGCCTTATATTAAACTTTTCGCCGAAAATACATGATAAACATCCGCCTGTCCAGATATGCTGTATTTCTCTTTATAAATCGCCAAATCATATCTATTCGTTGTAAAATTCCAGATATTTTTCTACTCCCTTCACAATTCCGTTTACCATTTTCTGCTGATATTCTTCATCCGCCATAAGCGCATCTTCTTTCGGGTTCGACATATATCCCATCTCAACTATTGTAACCGGAACCATACACCAGTTTATGCCGCTCATGGTGTCCGTTTCCCAGACATATTGCTTTTTTGCGCCTGTCGCATTTACAAATTCTTCCAGCACATAGTAGGACAATTTTTTGCTTTTTTCATACAGATGAGAATTATATTTGTTATTCGGAGTCTGGCAGATTGTCATAGCTCCGTTTACCGAAGTATTTTCGGAACCGTTTGCATGTATTCTCAGAAAAACATCCGCATCTGCATCGTTTGCAATTTTCGCTCTTTCACTGTTACTGATATTCACATCATGTGTAGTTCTTATCATAATTACCTTGTATCCGCGCTCTTCAAACTCTTTCTGCAGTTTTAGCGAAACCTCCAGATTAAGCTGATATTCGTACAACCCGCTTGTCTTTCCGTATGTTCCCCCCGTAACCTTTGCTTTAGTTGTGCTCGCTCCCGGTCCTATAGGCTCTTTTTCGCTGTTCCCTCTGGACTGATGCCCTGCATCTATCACTATTATCTTACTTTGCTTATCCGAAACGACAACCTCGTCTTCAGCCGCTTCCGTACTTTCTTCTTCCGCCTCTTCCTCCTGCTCCTGTTCAGCTTCCCTTTCCGCCTCCTGCATTTTATTGAAAGCTTCAATATCCAGCGGCTCGGTTATATAATCTTTATGAACATATCCCTCAGTCCCGTCCGTAAGCCTGACCCTGGCAAAATCTCCCTCTGTCGCCAAAACTGTAAGCAAGGTATCCTTTTTAAGAGTCATAAGCTTTTCGGCTTCCTTACTTCCATACTTTCTGAGATTAAGGCTTTCTATAACTTTTGAATAAAGCTCTTCGCCCTCTTCCGCTACAACCGCATTACTATTTTTATCCTTGTCTTCACTTTCGTAACTTTCGGAGTTTTTAGAACTTTCGGAACTTTCCACAGTTTCAGTTTCCTTCAGCTCCACCTCAGTGGAAGACTCCGAGGATACCTCGGGTAACGCTGATGTAGATGAAGCTGCTGACTCTGTGTTTTTGCAAGCTGTAAGGAAAAACACAGCCAATAAAAGTAATATGAAATTTCTCTTCATAATATCTCTATCCCCCATACATAAACCGTGTTGTTCACGCACACAGTTTCAAATCTTCCTGCCGCTTACAGATTTTCACAATTCCTCTCGTGAATAATTCGCTCTACATAGTGAAAAGAGCCACCGAAACGATGGCTCTTCATTATGGTTTTGTAAACCGGACTATCTAAGCAATGTGAGAACTCCCTGTGTTGACTGGTTAGCCTGCGCAAGCATAGACTGACCTGCCTGAGCAAGAATGTTGTTCTTGCTGAACTGAACCATCTCTGCAGGAATGTTTGTATCACGGATACGGGACTCAGCTGCCTGAGTATTCTCTGCTATGTTGTTAAGGTTAGCTACAGTATGCTCAAGACGGTTCTGAACTGCACCGAGCTCCGATCTCTGCTTTGATACTGCACTGATACCCTTCTGGAACTGATCAATAGCTGTATTTGCACCATCCTGGCTTGTTACGTCCTGTCCGCCTACTTCGATGGAATCTGCGTCCATATTAAGGATGCTGATATCGATAGTCTGACCTGAAAGTGCTCCTACATGAAGCTTCTTATCGGTAAACTCGCCGTCAAGAAGGTTCTGTGTATTGAACTGTGTTGTGCTGCGGATACGGTCAATTTCAGATGTGAGCTGATTTACCTCGCTCTGAATTGCCTCTCTGTCCTGTAAGGTATTGGTGTCGTTCGCTGCCTTAACTGCAAGCTCGTTCATTCTCTGAAGTATAGAATGTGTTTCATTAAGAGCACCTTCTGCTACCTGTATAAGAGAAATACCATCCTGTGCATTCTCAGAAGCCTGAGTAAGACCTCTAACCTGACTTCTCATCTTCTCGGAAATTGTAAGACCTGCCGCATCATCTGCCGCTCTGTTGATCTTAAATCCTGATGAAAGCTTCTCTGAAGACTTTGCCTGTAATGCAGATGTGATACCTAACTGTCTGTTAGAATTCATTGCTGTAAGATTGTGCTGTACTACCATAATAATTTCCTCCTTGAATTTGCATTCAGCTTCCCTGCTGAATAAACTTGAATATTTCCAAATCCGTCACCTGCTTTCAGGCCGTACACTCCGTCCGACAAGCTTCGGATTTCCTTACAAATTATATATCGGTCATTTGCGTAGGAACTTTAGTCTTTTTATAAATTTATTTTTTACTGTCTAAAAAGTAGTTTCCGCCCTTATTGTTCCCGCTCATATTGCTATAGTACTTGGTAACTGCGCTGCTGCTCAGGTTGTATTTTCTTATTTTGTCCTTGCCCCTTGCCGCAACCGTTTCAAATTTTATTTTATTTCTTCCCTCTCTGTTTTCTATTTCAACTCCCTTGTCCACAAGGAGCTTTATAAGACTTTGCATATTTTCAATTTTTTCACGATACAGATGAGGACTTTCCTTAACCTTTTCTATTACCCTGTTGTAAATAAGATTAAATCCTTCGTCCAGTCTGTTTATCTCATCTATCAGAGGACTTTTCCTGTCTATCGCATCCTCAAATGCCTCAGCGTCAAAACTCTCCGAGTTCAATATCGCTTCCTGCTTTTTTGTCAGGACTATGACGGCATCTAAAATCGTATCCTTCTTTACGAGGGAATCTTTCATCATTTCCAGATAGTTTAATATTTCCGTTTCCGCTCTCATCATGCTGTCTTTGACACTTTCATAACCTGCACCCAGACATCTCTTATACCTCTTATGTCCTCCAGTGCCTCGTTTACCTTGTCTATGTCCTTCTTCACATTTGCCTCAAGTAAAGCTCTCATTATTTTGGTATATATCATATTGAAGTCTTTTGCCACATCATACTTGAAGTTGAGGGTTTCCTGAAGCTCTCTTATTATTCTCTGAGCTTTCATGAGATTATTGTGCGCCTTCTCAATATTTTTTTCCTCTATACCCATAGCTGCAAGATTACAAAACTTAATAGCCCCGTTGTAAAGCATAAGCGTAAGTTCAGCAGGTGTAGCCGTATTTATTGCCGCTCCCTGATAATAATTTGCTGCATTTGTCATCTTAGTTCCCTCCAAGTTCATCTGTTACACTATATTTACCTACAATATCTATATCGGTTAAAAAAATTTTTACTTTAGCATTGTCATACGAATTTAAATCCGCAAAAAGAAGATACCACCTCTTCTCGTGATACCTTCTTTCTTATCCGTATTCGAACCTTTATCTGCCAAGCATAGCCGCAAGCGAGCTGTTCTGACTGTTCATCTGCGACATAGCCTTCTCCATAGCTGCAAACTGCTTATAGTACTTGTCCTCTATCTTGTTTAACTTCTGCTCCATGGTGGTATATTCCCTCTTGTAGGTTTCCGACAGCTTTGTCAGTTCCTTGTCATTGTAGAAGGTCATTGCAGAGGAAACATCCGTACCCTTCATGGACTCCGTCATCTTGTTATAAAGGTTTTCCATAATGCCCTTAAGAGCTTCCGCAGTAGCTTCCGGATTTTCTGTCAGAGCCTTCTTCAGCTTATCCTGATTTGCGGCAAAAAGACCGTCCTCAGAATCTCCGTCTATGTGAAGTATGCCTTTTTCCCTGTAGTCGGCTGAGGCAATTCCGAAGCTTGCAAGACTGTATTTCTTGCCGTCGAAAGCCGTAACGGAGGTCTGCATAGCCGCCTTCATAGAATTTAATATGCCTCCGAGCGTGTCATCTCTTCTAAGAAGCGAGCCTTTTATCTTATTCT
>JBHADN010000142.1:0-8413 GCA_041855085.1 Catonella sp. | reverse complement strand
CTAATAAGCAAAATCAGTTTTTCCAGATATCTTTTTTTGCCGATTCGCCTTTCCCTGTCCAAACGGATAAACTGCACTAATATATTGGCTATACCGCTTCTATTTGCCCCTAAGATATCTGTAAAAATCTGATCTCCTATAAAAATCACTTCTTCTTTCCTAAGCCCCATCATAGCTACTGCCCTCAAATAATTATCCGGCTCAGGCTTGTTTGCATCCGCTATGTACATTGAATTGATATTTTTTAAAAACCTCTCTACTCTGTCCTTATCATTGTTTGAGAGCATCATAAGCTTAAAGCCCATCTCCGAAAGCCCCGACAACAACTCTTCCGCCTCTTTCGTGGCATCATCTCCATGATGCACCAGAGTATTGTCTATGTCAAATATCAGTCCTCTGTACCCCATCTTATAGAGTTTTTCGTAGTCTATTGCAAACACACTCTCTATGTATTCATCCGGATATAACAGTCTAATTTTATTAAACATCCTTTCCCTGCCTTATAAATAGTAAAGCGCATAAGTTGTATGCCTTAATATCCAAAAGGCGACACTCTGAAAGAGTACCGCCTTTTATTGTCATATCAGCCTGCAAACTCGTTTAGCAGTTCACACAGTTCATCTGCATCTATTCCATGTACTTCCGCCGCTTCCTCCAAGGTTTCTCCCATAGAAGAAGGACAGCCTACACAATGCATTCCTGCATTTAAAAGCACAGGTATAAGCCCCTCGTCAACTTTCAAAATATCCGCGATTATCATGTCCTTGGTAATCTTTTTCTCTCCCATTTTCATCCGCCTTTCCCGCTTTGCAAAAATTTGAATACAAACCCCATTTTTAATCTTCTCAAGCCGCAAGCCCGAACAGCCTGCACTAAAACTTGCAGTCCTATTATAATCTATGGCGTATGCATAGTCAAGATTTAAGGCTGTTCCGCCGGTTGTTCCTCTACGGTTTCAGGCGGTGCGCTGTCCTCCACTCCGTCTGTCTGTACTCCGTCCTCTGTTTCCTCCGCTCCGGTTTCATCGACAGTTTCCGTATTTATTCCTTCTTCCGGATTTTCTCCCTCATCCTCAGTTAAGACAGCCTCATCCGTATCTTCTTCCGTTTCCTCTTCCTCAGCTTCTTCAAGCAGTCTCTGCTCTTCCTCAAGCCTCTTTCTCTCTTCCTCCGCCTTTCTTTCCTCTTCGGCTTTCTTCTCCTCTTCTTCCCTCTTTATTCTTTCTTCTTCCGTTTCCTCATCCGTCACCTGAGGCTTTTCTATCTTGTAGGACTCCAGAGCCGATGCGGGAAGCCCCTCATGAAGCTGTTCCATATAAGTCTTCCATATACTTAGAGGTGTGGCGCTGTTGTCCAGCCCGTTAAGCGACTGCGGCAAATCGTAGCCTACCCACACACTCGTAGTATAGTATTTTGTAAATCCTACAAACCAGAGATCCTTTGCATCGTTGGTAGTACCTGTCTTGCCCGCACACGGCATAGACGAAAGCTTTCCGTATCTGCCGGTTCCCGAGGTCATAACAGCCTCCAGACAGGTAGTCATCATACTGCTTGCCGTTTCGCTGTAAACATATTTCCCGGTTCTGTTCGTATAAAATCCGTCCGCAACTATGTCATTGCCTTCCGAATCCGTCATCTTAACTATACAGGTTGGCTCTCTGAATTCTCCTCCGTTTTCTATTGCCGAGTATGCGGATGCCATCTCCAAGGCGCTCACTCCCCTGGTAAATCCGCCAAGCGATGCCGCAGGATAATAATCTGTTTCTTCTATATCTGTAAAGCCCATTTCCAATAGCTTGTTTATGCCTATCGCCGGAGAAATTTCAGTGAAAAGCCTCCACGCTACTGTATTTTTGGACTTTGCAACCGCATCCAGAATCGTCATATTTCCGCTGTAGGTTCTGTCCGCATTTACAGGGCCGCCCTCTATCTTTTCATCCACAACAACACTCTCAGGCTTATATCCTTTCTCAAATGCCGGAGCGTACACTATAAGAGGCTTAATCGTACTTCCCGGCTGCCTGTGGCTCTGGTAAGCCCTATTCAGAGTTCTGCCGGAAAGTTCCTGACTCCTGCCTCCTACTACCGCCACTACTCTTCCCGTGTCGTTGTCTATAGTAACTGCCGATGCCTGAAGCTTATATATGCCGTCCTTACTCTTGTCCGTAGATATGCTCAGACCGTTATCTACAGCCGCCTGAAGCATCTCCTGCTTTGCCGGATCCAGCGAGGTATATATTCTGTACCCTCCAGAATAAAGCCTGCTCTGATGTCTTACATATTCCTCATTGTAGCTTTCCTCATATGAAAGCTTGTCCTCCGGCGAAGAAAATGCGTATCTGAAACCGAAACCGCTCGCTCTCATAAGTGCCTTTACTGCCTGATCCATAGCAAAAGTGAGAGTATATCCGCCTTTCTCTCTCTTTGCCGACTTCAATTTTATTTCCTCGGCTTTTGCTTCAGCCGCCTGAGCCTCGGATATTTTCCCGTCAAGCAGCATCTGGTCTATTATCCTGTTTCTCCTGCCCAGAGTTCCCTCCATATTTTCATACGGATTGTATCTTGTAGGGCTGTTAGGTATGCTCAAAATAAATGCAATCTGTGAAAGCGAAAGCGAATTGACCCCCTTTCCGAAGTATCCCAGACTTGCCGACTGTATTCCATAGTATCCGTTTGCAAAATATATATTATTCAGGTAAAACTCCATGATATCCTGCTTTGAGTACTTCTTTTAAAGCTCCCTCGCAATAAATATCTCCCTTGCTTTTCTCTCCCAGCTCTCCTCAAAGCTCAAAAATATATTTCTGGCGAGCTGCTGCGTAATGGTACTTCCTCCCTGGGTTATCACACCTCTGTTTCGTATATAGGCAACTCCCGCTCTTATTATTGCTTTCAGGTCATATCCCTTATGCTTAAAAAAGCTCTTGTCCTCTATGCTTATTATCGCTTCGACCGCATCCTTAGGCATATCCTTATAGCTTATGTAGTAGACATCTTTTTCGCCTTTCAGCTTGGATATCACGCTTCCGTTTGCATCGTAAATAATACCGGTTTCCGTCTGCCTGAATGTATCATAGCTGCTCGCAGCCACAGTCTTTTTTGCATCGGCTTCCATCGCCAGAACACGCTTACCGTACTTCATATACAGTAAAATTCCGACCACTACCGTCAAAATCAAAAGAAGAGCTATTATAAGCTTAATTATTATTCCTATTGTTCTTCCTGCCGAAGTTTTTCTTTTTGTCTTTGCCAAGTCACTTACCTCCAAACTTAACCTTAGTTTAACACATTATATTTAAGTTTGTATAACAAAAATTTTAAGACTTGCAAAAGTTTGGAATATGTACTATACTTCTTTCCCGAGTGTTAAACCTTCCCACTCTATAAAAACTAAAGGAGAAAAAAAATATGGAAACAACAAAAAACCTGCAAAATATGCAGGCTTCACGCACTCTTACTATCGCACAGGCAGCCGTTACAGCCGCCCTCTACACCGTGCTAACCGTGTTTGCCGCAAGCTTCAATCTGGCAAACGGAGCAATTCAGGTCAGATTTTCCGAAGCACTTACCGTACTTCCCTTTTTCAGCTTTGCAGGAATACCCGGCATAACCGTCGGCTGCCTTATTTCAAACATAATAACAGGCGCTCATATACTTGATATAGTCTTCGGTACATTTGCAAGCTTTCTGGGCGCTGTAGGCACCTGGTGTATAGGAGTTTATTTCAGGAGAACGGGAAAAAGCTTTTTAAAACCGCTGGCTGCCCTGCCTCCCATACTCTCAAACACCGTCATAGTTCCTATAATACTTACCTATGCTTACGGCATACCCGGCGGAATACCGCTCCTTATGCTTACTGTAGGTGCGGGAGAAGTGCTTGCCTGCGGTGTTTTGGGGCTTGTGCTGTTGTTTGCACTGTTCCCTGTTAAAAATAAGCTCTTCAGCTAGCAGGCTAGCTTAATCCTGCCGCAAATACCGCCGCTCCTATTGCGCCTGCATACATTGCATCCGCATGTGTATCTACCTTTCTCTTAAGTTTTTCTGACAGGGATTCTATTATGTACGGGCAACCGCAGAGTCCTCCTGTCAGAAATATTTTATATCCCTCAGGTATGTTTCTGCATTGAGAAACCACCTTCTCCGTTATCGACTCGACTATACCGTATGCAATATTTTCTTTAGGCGTGCCTGCGCCTGCAAGCCCTATAACCTCCGACTCGGCAAATACCGTACACATAGAACTTATTTTGACTCCGCTTCCCTTTCTTGCCAGCTCGCACAGGGAAAAAGGATCATATCCCATTGCATTTGCCATTACCTCCAAAAATCTGCCTGTTCCCGCCGAGCACTTGTCATTCATTATGAAATCTCTTACCTGACCGTCTTCAAGCACAATAATTTTAGTGTCCTGACCGCCTATGTCTATAATTGCAACTTCTCTTCCCTCAAAAAGATGCTCCGCCCCTTTAGCATGACAGGTAATCTCGGTTATATTTTTATTTGCGTAGTCCACATTTACCCTGCCGTAGCCTGTAGACACACATCTGAAATCCGAAAGTTCAAAACCGTTTTTTATAATATCCTCTTTTACAATCATTGCAGCCTCTCTGCTGCTCCATCCCGTGGGATATCTGTTTTTATAAACAATTTCTCCATCCCTCATTACAACATATTTTGTACTTGTAGAGCCTAAATCAAGCCCCAGATTTATCCTGCTCATTTTTTCTCCCAACCTTATCCGAAATATTGTGCAAATACCCTGATATACTGTATTTTATCCCTTCAACAAGCGGGGTTGCCGCACCGACAACCCCAAAGCACCAATCAGCAAAACTTATTTCTGTTAACATCAAACTGACATTCGGTTTCTATTATATCTGCATGAGCCGCATTGTTTTGTTCTATACACCGCCTTACCGCCGCTATGTCCTCTTCCTTTACAAGAAGCGACATTCCGCAGGGAACAGAGCCTTTTATATTTCTTGGAGTAGGAGAAATCCTTGCTTTCAATCCCTCACTCTTTAAAAGTTCATGTAAGCTGAGCCCCTCCGTATAGTTTGCAAACAGTATATAATAGTTTTTCATAAGCTAACCTAACATTTCTATAAATGCTCCGATACGGGTTTTTAACTGCTCCGCGTCCGCATCCGTATAGTCCGTTTCAATTCCGAGCACAGGTATGCCCTTTTCTTTAAGCGCACGCTCAACAAGGAATCCCTCCGTGTCATAGAGGTTACAGAACTTAAGATTTACATCGATAACTCCGTCAACCTTATATTCCTCAACCAGACGAAGAATATCATCAATTCTTGCCGTATTAGGTGTAAAGCAGGCGCAGTTGTTCTTCATGTACCTTCTGGCAAGAGCCATGTACTGTGCCTCAAGAGTAGGCAGGTCTTCCTCAACCATATGCTCAAAGTATCTTGTTCCGGTACACATCTCTTCACAGACAACTATAGCACCGCTTGTTTCTATTATGTGGTGCATCTTCCAGTTAGGGATTGCAAGAGGT
The DNA here is from genome assembly GCA_041855085.1 of Catonella sp. Lineage (GTDB taxonomy): Bacteria > Bacillota > Clostridia > Lachnospirales > Lachnospiraceae > Catonella. The sequence continues at coordinate 2,902 of JBHADN010000142.1, read as the reverse complement.
GTACCTGTAACGAGAATTCTCTTGCTACCCTCAGGACAGACAGAAACTCCGTCCTTAATTCTCTGCTCAAGCTCGTCTGCAAGCTTGTTGCACATTTCGGCACAACGTACGGGATCATCGAAGAAAGCTATCTGCATCATAAGCAGCGCATCCTTTCCGCTTATAGGTACTTTGGCAGCCTTTCTTGCTTCAAATACTCTTCCGAGAGCCTTTCTCTTATTATTTACTATCTTGATTGCCTCGTTTATCTTTTCTACAGTTATAGTGTTTCCGGTAAATTCCTCAACCACTTTCTTAAATTCTTCTATCTCGGAAGCCCACTTGACAATGTCCTTCTCTCGCTTCATCTGCGGGATATCCATAATATGCATAGGAACTTCTTCTCCGAGTATCTCCCAAGCCTTTTTCTTGCCGTCGCAGGTCGTTTCTCCTACATACATATCTGCTATCCTGAAAAACGGACAGGTCTTGTCAAGTCTTGCTCCTACGGAAGCCTTTATAAGCGGGCAGGTACTCTTCGGAAGCACCTTCTCCCCGCCCTGAACCCAGAACTGAGAACCTCCGCAAAGTCCGGTAACTATACCGTTTGCAGCAAGCACAATTTCATCCGGCACATACACACAAAAAGTTCCGAAAACCTTCTGTCCTTTCTTCTGTGCCTCAATAAGCTCTGCCGGTCTTATGCCGTGTATTCCTGAAACTACAAAATCCCAAAATCCCATACCTTCAGGTCTGTTTTCCTGAGAAAGATACACATCCCCGTAAGCGACCGGAAGCACCTGACATAACTGGTCATGAAGCTCCATATTCATACCAAGTTCTTCCCACATCTTCTCATAATCTGACATAAATAAACCTCCTAAACATTTTATAATGTAAGCAATAATTAATATTTATCCCAAATTATTCGCGAAACATATCGTGAATAATTGGGGTTTATTTATCTTGCTAAATTAAGTATATGTACATTTTGCACAATAATCAAGCTGAATTGGATGGTTGTTTATATTGATTTTATATAAGTATAGGCAGTTATTATTTTTTACTATGGTTATTTGAATCTAACTCATAAAAATCCGACGGGCAGAGCAAATATATCACATCCCCTGCGGCGTCCGTGTACATCTGCCGGATGCCGTTTAATCTCGGTATATACATAAATTTTCCTAAAATATAAACGGGGACAGCCAAACCCTGGACTTTGGCTGCCCCCGTTTCTTAAATTCTTTATAAATCGCAGTTTCCAACTGTTCTTGGGAACGGCACTACATCTCTTATATTGCTCATTCCCGTAAGGTACATTACACATCTTTCAAAGCCGAGTCCGAAGCCCGCATGTCTTGCAGTTCCGTATTTACGAAGGTCAAGGTAGAAGTCATAGCTCTCAGTTTCAAGCCCCATCTCCTTCATTCTGTTTACAAGAACATCGTAGTTTTCCTCTCTCTGGCTTCCTCCTATAATTTCGCCTATGCCCGGCACAAGGCAGTCCATTGCCGCAACGGTCTTTCCGTCCTCATTAAGCTTCATATAAAATGCTTTAATTTCCTTAGGATAGTTTGTCACGAACACAGGTCTTTTAAATATCTTCTCCGTAAGACATCTCTCATGCTCCGTCTGCAAATCACAGCCCCAGCTTACCTTGTATTCAAACTCATCATTGTACTCTTTAAGCAGCTCTATAGCATCGGTGTAGGTCACTCTGCCGAACTCGGAGCTTGCAACTCCCTTGAGCCTTTCTATAAGCTCCTTGTCTATAAACTGGTTGAAAAATGCCATTTCTTCAGGAGCATTTTCAAGCACATAGTTGATTATATATTTAAGCATCGACTCCGCAAGATCCATGTCGTCTTCAAGGTCTGCAAAGGCTATCTCAGGCTCTATCATCCAGAACTCCGCAGCATGCCTTGTGGTATTGGAGTTCTCCGCCCTGAATGTAGGTCCGAAGGTGTAAATATTCTTAAATGCCATAGCATAGGTTTCTCCGTTTAACTGACCGCTTACCGTAAGGTTCGTAGCCTTCCCGAAAAAATCTTTGCTCTCGTCCGGTTTTCCGTTCTCATCCAAAGGCAAATTTTCAAGATCGAGGGTAGTTACCCTGAACATTTCTCCCGCTCCCTCAGCATCCGATCCTGTTATAATCGGAGTATGCACATATACAAACTCTCTCTCCTGAAAGAATTTATGTATGGCATAGGCTATAATGGAGCGTACCCTGAATACCGCCTGAAATGTGTTTGTTCTTGGACGCAGATGTGAAATAGTCCTGAGATATTCCATGCTGTGCCTTTTCTTCTGAAGCGGATAATCGCTTGTAGATTTACCCTCAATCTCTATTTCTTTTGCCTGTATTTCAAAAGGCTGCTTTGCTTCCGGAGTAAGTACAAGCTCTCCCTTTATAATAACTGCCGAACCTACATTAAGTTTGCTTACCTCTGCAAAATTCTCCAGATTGTCGTGGTACACTATCTGTAAAGTTTCAAAATATGTACCGTCGCTGAGCACTATAAAGCCGAAGGTCTTAGAATCTCTTACGCTTCTGATCCAACCGCCTACAGTAACCTCTTTTCCTGCAAACTTTTCCCTCTCCCTGTAGAGAGCTCTGACTGTTGTAAGTTCCATAACTTTGTCCTCTTCTTTCATAAAATATAAAGCGCTTATGTAATTTATCGTATTACATACCGCGATAAAGCTGTCCGCCTGTCATATAAACAAATATTATACACCAACTCAAATCATTCGTAAATACCCCCGCTTGCAGCTTAATTATTTGCCTATTTCCATCTTTCCACAGTTTACAAACATCTGTATTTCTGCTAGAATATAAATTCAGGGGTTGGAACAGCAAGCTTAAATCCCACTATGCTTAACCCTTAGTTTAATTATTTGTAAGGAGGTGTTCACT
>JBHADN010000141.1:0-4310 GCA_041855085.1 Catonella sp. | reverse complement strand
TCGCAAAGGCATATACGGCATCAGGACAGGTACAGTATGTAAGCAGAGCGGGAAACTTTATTAAAGCGGGGCTGCCTTATACCGGAGTGCTTAATGTACTTCAGGTACTTTTGAACTACGAATATCTGTGGGTAAATGTAAGGGTTAAGGGCGGAGCGTACGGCTGCTACGGAAGATTCGGCAGAAACGGAGATGTGGTGCTCTCATCCTACAGAGATCCGAAGCTGATGGAAACAAATGAAATATATGAAAGCATACCTGAGTTTTTGGAGAATTTCGACGAGGATGAGGATGCGGTTACCAAGTACATTATAGGTGCAATAGGCAATATAGATATTCCGCTTACTCCGTTTATGGACGGGGAGAGGTCCTTTGAGTCATATATGAGCGGTGTTACCGAGGATGACATAAGGCAGGCAAGAAAAGAGATTATAGGCACTTCCGCCGAAGATATAAGAGGTATGGCAAAATACATAAGGGCGGTTCTGGATGAAAAGGTGCTTGTAGTTGTAGGCTCTGAAGCCAAAATAAAGGAAAATAAGGACGGATTTAGTGAGATAACAGGCTTGCTTGCCTGATTTACGCAAAGGAGAACGGATGGGAAGATTCAAATCGGGGTTTGTCACTCTTATAGGAAGACCGAATGTAGGTAAGTCTACATTGATGAATAACCTTATAGGGCAGAAGATTGCAATTACTTCTTCCAAGCCGCAGACTACAAGAAACAGAATACAGACGGTATACACTGACGAAACGGGACAGATTATATTTCTTGACACTCCCGGCATACATAAGGCTCAGAACAAGCTCGGAGAATATATGGACTCGGTGGCTGAGCGGACGCTTGCCGGAGTGGATGCGGTATTGTGGCTGGTAGAGCCTACGACCTTCATAGGAAAGGGAGAGATGTACATCGCGGAACTTTTGCGGGCTGCGGGTACTCCGGTCGTGCTTGTCCTGAACAAAATGGATACGGTGGAAAAGGGAGAGCTGCTTCCTGTAATTGATAAGTACAAAGATATTCTGGAATTTAAGGCGGTTATTCCCGTATCCGCTCTTACAGGAGAAAACAAAGAAAATCTGCTGAAGGCTGTTTTCGATTTGCTGCCGGAAGGGCCTATGTACTATGACGAGGATGTAGTAACGGATCAGGCTGAAAGGCAGATAGCCGCGGAGCTTATAAGAGAGCAGGCTTTAAGGCTCTTAGAGGAAGAAGTGCCTCATGGCATTGCGGTACAGATAGAGAGCATGAAAGAGGAAAAGGACACTTCTGTCAGACACAGTCATAAAAACATTGTGAACATAGAGGCAACCATATTTTGTGAAAGAAATTCGCATAAGGGTATTATAATAGGTAAGGGCGGTGCAATGCTGAAAAAGATAGGAACTGAGGCAAGGCGCCAGATTACCGACTTTTTGGGAATGAAGACCAATCTCAATCTCTGGGTAAAGGTCAAAAAGGACTGGAGAAATTCGGGTGCGCTTATGAAGAATTTCGGATATAAAGAGGAGAACATTTGACGGACGGTATAGAAGTATCGGGAGTTGTAGTTTCCTGTATGCCGATAGGAGAGTATGACAAGCGCGTTGTCATTCTCACATCGGAACTCGGCAAGATACACGCTTTTGCAAGGGGCGCAAGGAGGACGGGCAGCAAGCTGCTGGCAGGCACGGAGCCGCTCACATTTTGCAGGTTCAGGCTTTTTTCCGGAAGAAATGCCTATACACTTTCTGAAGTAAAGATAGTGAATTATTTTGAAAAGCTGAAAAAGGATATAGACAGGGTGTATTTCGGATTTTATTTTCTGGAGCTTGCAGCGTATTTCTCAAGAGAAAACATAGCTGAAAAAGAGCTGATTAACCTTATATATATGGCTCTTGTTGCCCTCGAAACCGAAAGAGAAGAGTTCAGCCCCGAATTTATAAAGGGAATTTTTGAGTGGAAAATATTTGCAATAGAGGGTATAATGCCGGATATAAGCGAGGGCAGACTGCTTGGCAAAAAGGTAAGCGAGGCGGTTTTACATGCGCTTAAATATGTGTCTGCCACAAAGGCTGAAAAGGTTTTCTCCTTTGTGCTGGAAGAAAAGCAAATGACCGAGTTTTTAGAGCTTGCGGACAGCTATAGAAAATTAAATGTTGATATAGAGCTTAAATCCTTAGAAATGGTTAGGAAGGTGTAGTATGTATATGAAAATAAAAAGTTTCTTGTCATTGGTTGTTTTAGCGGCAGTTTTGACGGTAGCGGGGTGTGAGAGAATGCCCGAAGAGATTACGGCGGACAGCATAAAAGAGGAAACTCATTATCTAAGAGCCGACGGAAGCGTGCAGATAGCCTATGTGGAAGACTTTACGGAAAAGTATTATAATACCGACGAGCTTAAAGGGTTTATAGCCTCCGAATTAGCCGCATATAACAAGGCTTATGGGGAGAATGCGGCGGTAATAGGAGATATATTGGTAAGCGGAGGCAAGGTTAAGGCTGTGCTGACTTTTAAAAATACGGCAATCTATGCCGAATTTAATGAAAAAAGGGGAGATAAGCCTGTAAGCTTTCCAAGTATTTCAAAGCTGAAGTCGGAATACGGAAATACTACATTCAAGAGCACAAAGGATGACGGCTCGAAGTCAGGAAATGAGATTATTACAGAGGAGCTTACCGCTGTGGTTGTGGAGGGGCCGCTGCTTCTCCAGACGGAAAAAAAGATGAGGTATTATTCCGCAGGCAATATGGCAGATGCAAATCACATTAAGCTTGACGAAGGAGTCAAGGCGGTTGTATTATTTTCCAAATAGTGTATAATATTTTTGTAAAAAAATGCATGATGAGTAGAGAGTGAGAGAAAGTGAGGTATTGTTGTGGAAAAGACGATGGAAAAAATTGTTGCACTGGCAAAGGCAAGAGGTTTTGTATATCCGGGCTCCGAGATATACGGAGGTCTTGCAAACACTTGGGATTACGGCAATCTCGGTGTTGAGTTGAAAAACAATGTAAAGAAAGCATGGTGGAAGAAATTTGTACAGGAAAGCCCATACAATGTAGGTGTCGACTGTGCCATACTCATGAACCCGCAGACATGGGTTGCCTCAGGACATCTTGGAAGCTTTTCGGATCCGCTTATGGACTGCAAATCATGTCATGAGAGATTTCGTGCCGATAAGCTTATAGAGGATTTTGCCAAGGAAAGCGGAAAGCCTCTTGAAAGTTCCGTTGACGGTTGGTCAAATGAAGAGATGAAAAAGTTCGTGGATGACAACGGAATTGCCTGCCCGACCTGCGGCAGCCATGATTTTACGGATATACGCCAGTTTAACCTTATGTTCAAGACATTTCAGGGAATTACCGAGGATAGCAAGAATGTGGTTTATCTGCGCCCTGAAACTGCACAGGGTATATTTGTAAACTTTAAAAATGTACAGCGTACCTCAAGAAAGAAAGTACCTTTCGGTATAGCACAGATAGGTAAGTCTTTCAGAAACGAGATAACTCCGGGCAACTTTACCTTCCGTACCAGAGAGTTTGAGCAGATGGAACTGGAGTTCTTCTGTGCGCCGGGAACGGACATGGAATGGTTCCACTACTGGAGAAATTTCTGCAGAGATTGGCTCATTTCCTTGGGAATGAAGGAAGAGGAGATGCGTCTGCGCGACCATGATCCGGCTGAGCTGTCATTCTACTCAAAGGGAACTACGGATATTGAGTTTTTATTCCCGTTCGGATGGGGAGAGCTTTGGGGAATAGCCGACAGAACCGACTATGACCTGACACAGCATCAGAATGTATCGGGCGAGCCTATGGAGTACTTTGACGATGAAAAGAAAGAAAAGTACATACCTTATGTAGTTGAGCCTTCTCTCGGAGCGGACAGAGTAACCCTTGCCTTCCTTTGCGGAGCGTATGACGAAGAGGAACTTGAGGACGGAGATGTGCGTACCGTGCTTCGTTTCCATCCTTTCCTTGCGCCTGTCAAGGTAGCGGTATTCCCGCTTTCAAAGAAGCTTGGAGAGGGAGCTGAAAAGGTATTTGCGGAAATTTCCAAGGACTGGAACTGTGAGTATGATGACAGGGGAGCTATAGGAAAGAGGTACAGAAGACAGGACGAAATAGGTACACCTTTCTGTATAACCTATGATTTTGAGTCGGAAACGGACGGAATGGTTACAGTAAGAGAGAGGGACAGCATGAAGCAGGAGAGAGTGGCTATATCGGAGCTTAGGAATTATTTTAGAGATAAGTTTGAGTTTTAGCCGTACAGCCGCGGTTGTTTTGTAGTACATCGCGGGTTATAAAGAGTATCTGAATATGTGGC
>JBHADN010000140.1:0-3049 GCA_041855085.1 Catonella sp. | reverse complement strand
CTTCCGTTTACAACTATATCCTTCTGAGTGAATGAAAGACTTTTTCCCTCCGCTATTCCTATCTGCTCTTTTATGATATCTATTCCCGTTACAAACTCCGTGACAGGATGTTCAACCTGCACTCTTGTATTCATCTCTATAAAATAGAAATTTTCCTTATTGTCTACCACAAATTCCACAGTTCCTACACTATAATAGCCTGACGCCCTCGCAGCCTTAATAGCCGCTTCTCCGATTTTTTCCTTTAAATCGGGCTTTAAAAACCATGACGGAGATTCTTCCAGCATCTTCTGATTATTTTTCTGTATGGAACATTCCCTTTCTCCGAGGTGGACAACATTTCCCTTTTTATCTGCGATAATCTGTACTTCTATGTGATGCGGGTTTATGATAAGCTTTTCAAGATAAACGCTGTCATTTCCGAAAGCCGCCCTCGCTTCAGACCTTGCGCTGTTATAGGCGCTTACAAGCTCTTCTCTTGAAAATACCTTTCTCATACCCTTTCCGCCGCCTCCGGCACTCGCCTTTATAAGTACCGGATAACCTATTTTGTCGGCTATATCCAATGCTTCATCCTCTGTACTTATAATATCCTTAGAGCCCGGTACTACAGGAACATCATTCTCCATCATAAGCCTTCTTGCAGTCTGCTTATCGCCCATCTTTTCTATGATATCGGCAGAAGGCCCTATAAACACTATTCCGTTTGCCTCGCATTTTTTCGCAAAGCCTGCATTTTCGGAAAGAAAGCCGTAGCCGGGGTGCAGAGCGTCACATCCCGTCTTAAGAGCGGTTTCTATAAGAATATCTCCGTTCAGATAGCTCTCCTTTGCGCTTGCAGGTCCTATGCAAACAGCCTTTCCGGCAAGCATCACAGGGAGCGACTCCCTGTCTGCTTCGGAATATACTACAACACTTTCTATATTCAGTTCCCTAAGACATCTTAATATACGGACTGCAATTTCACCTCTGTTTGCAATCAGCACTCTCTTAAACATCCGTTTCCTCCAATACAAAAAGTACCTGTCCATATTCAGCCATTTTTCCATCCTCAGCCTTTATCTCAGCTATTCTGCCCGAAAATGTAGATGTTATGTCGTTCATAATCTTCATCGCCTCTATAATTCCGAGTACATCGCCTTTTTTTACTACATCGCCTACCTTTACGAAAGGCGGTGCGTCCGGCGACGGCGAGCGGTAAAATGTACCCACAAGAGGGGCTTTTATTTCCTTAAGTCCGTCTATCGCCTCTTTCTCCGCTACAGACTCACTCAAAGGCTTTTTAGGTATGAAGCAGGACTTCTCTGACGCCTTTTCCACCAATCTTACTTCGGCACTCTTCTTCAGGCTGAAAGAAAAGCCTTCAAAGCTTAAGCTCATTTCATCTGCGGAGGAACTTTCAAATCTGTCCCAAAGCTCGTGAATATCCTTGATTTCCATACATACTCCTCTACTCTACTGTAGCGTCTATATACTCCACTATGTCTGAAACTTTCTTGAATGATGCGAGCTTTTCCTCTTCAATAGTTATGTCAAAAGCCTCTTCGAGAGCCATCCCGAGCTCTACGGCATCGAGGGAATCAAGCCCTAAATCTTCCTCAAGGTCTGCTGTAAGTACAACCTTTGACTCATCGATATTTGCCGCATTTACAATTACTTCTTTGATTTTTTCAAAATTCATGATTTTTTACCTCGTTTAATTTAGTTAAATTTATTTAGTTAAATTTACCGAGTAATTTATATCATGTTTTAAGGGGAAATGTCAATAGATATTTTGTTAATAAAAAAAAGGACTATAGTTTTCAGTCTATAGTCCTCTGTACTCCGATAAATTTTCTACTCCGCTCTGTCTTTAAGCTTATCAGCTATATCTTCCTCTGTTTCCGGCATTTTCTCTTCTGATTTCTCCTCCGGCTTTTTCTCCGCTCCAGCCGCGTTATCGCTCTTTTTGTCCTTGCTCATCATAGAGGAGAACTTTGCGGAAAGATCCGGTATCATATCCAACAGTCTGGTTATGGTATCCTGATTTTTTATATTTACAAGCCTTACATTGCCATTTTTTATAACCAGTACGGAGCTTGGAGTTATCTTTCCCGACATAGCGCCTACACCGTTGTCTTTCTTCTTGGACTCGCTTGCAAAAGCGCCCGCTCCCGCTCCGAAAGAAACATCAACCAGCGGAAGAATGGTAGTACCATCTTCAAACTTTATGGCATCTCCCACAACCGTCTTGCTTGTAATAAATCCATCCATACCCTTGAATAATGCTGCCATTGTTTCATCAAAATTATTAGTAGCCATCTCTTCCTCCCCACATTGTTCAGATTCAACAATTATTTTTTCTTAAGCAATTACAGACTTTTTCTGCATCGCTCCAAATTTCTTTTAAGCTGTTTCGTGCTGTTGCTGAAAACGGCTTTCAATAATATTATCAGCAATGTAAATATACTAATCCTGCCCGACAGTCTGATATCCCCCTCTATAATCTCCTCTTCCCACTCGGGTATAATAATAAGCTTTTCGCCTATAAGCGGATATATAAGACAGAGGCAGGAAAGGTACTGCCCTTCAGTATATACATCTCCTGTGCCGAATCTCAACCTTCCCTCTATCTTTTTAGGCAGTATATTTTTCAAAAGTTTGAAGGACTGCCCCATAAGAAATTTAGCTCCCTCGACAGTTCCCTCTTCGTTTAAAAATTTTATTGCCGCGTCTTTTTTTACCGCAATACTCCGTATACTTTCCAAAATTACCGAAATTTTCCGTTTTACAGCATCATACTTTTGCCTCAGCCTCTCAAATATGTTCCGCTTCGGCTTTTTTATCTCCTCTTCCTGCGGTATTTCTACCTTATTTTGCTCCGTCTGCCCGGCTTTTTCACTTATTACCTCCGCTTTATCAGATACCGCCTGTGCTGTCGTATTTTTAAGCTTTTCGTCGTTTTCCGGCGTTACCGTCGTCTTTTGCTGTACCGCCTTCTTCGGTTTATCTCTTGAAAACAGAGTAATAAAGCCTATCTTTACGGAGTAAAAAATATCTTCCTCATACT
>JBHADN010000139.1:0-9429 GCA_041855085.1 Catonella sp. | reverse complement strand
TTATAAGAATAATAATACCGCTTTGCAAGCCTATAATAGCCGTACTCGTGCTGTATTACGGTGTGGCGAAGTGGAACGATTATTTCAATGCAATGCTTTATTTATACAAGGACAATCTTCAGCCGCTTACAATAGTCATGAGGGATATACTCATCATGAATAAGATAGATATGACACAGGTAGGAAATGCGTCGGCAGTGGCTAAGCTGCAGGGAATGTCGGAACTTTTGAAATATTCCACGATTGTGATTGCCTCACTTCCTGTAATGCTTCTTTATCCGCTCATACAGAAACATCTTGTTAAGGGTGTAATGGTCGGAGCGGTGAAAGGCTAGAATATGGAAAAATATGTACTGGAATGCTGTGTGGACAGGCTTTCATCAGCCATAAACGCAGAAAAGGGCGGTGCAACCGAACTTGAGCTCTGTGCCAATCTGGTAATAGGAGGAACTACTCCGAGCATTACGCTGTTCAGACAGGTCAGGGAAAATACGAAGCTGCCGATTCATGTGCTTATACGGAACAGGTTCGGAGATTTTCTCTATGATGAATGCGAGATAGAGGAAATGTGCGACAGCATAAAAGCTTTCGTGGCGGAGGGGGCGGATGCGGTAGTGGTAGGCGCGCTGACTGCTGAAGGAGAGCTTGACACCTCTAACATGAAAAGGTTCATAAAATCAGCCTCCGGGATAAAGGTGGTACTGCACAGGGCATTTGACATGTGCCAAAATCCTTTTAAAACGCTTGAAGAAGCGAAAATGTTGGGACTACATACCGTGCTTACCTCGGGGCAGAAGCAGTCCGCGATTGAAGGGAGCGGGCTTATAGCTGAGCTTATTAAAGCGGCAGGAGAAGATATAAATATATTAACGGGAGCGGGAATAAATGCAGCCGCCATAGAAAAGCTGTATCCGCTCACAAACGGCAGGCGGTATCACATGTCCGGTAAAATTGTGACTGAAAGCGGGATGTCCTACAGAAAAGCGGGAGTGAGTATGGGACTTCCGTCTTTTAGTGAGTATGAAATATGGGAAACCTCGGAGGAGGAAGTAAGAAAAGCCGCAGAGGTGCTAAGCAGAATGGCGGGATAAAATAGGAGAATATATGTTTTCAGATGTATTTAACGGCAATATAAGAGAAGCTTTGAACAGTAGAATAGCAATATTGGGACTTAAAAATTTAGAAGAAAAGCTTGAGGCTTTGAAAAAAACGGAAACTGCGGATGTGATGGAAGCCTTGTACTATATGTATGCCTTTATGCCGCTTAGCGATATAGGCGACTATGATACGGAAATCTTTCTTGACTTTGCAAGACATGGAGCTTTTCTTTATAACGAGGGGCAGTTTGCAGGAAAGGTACCGGAGGGATGTTTTGCGGAATATGTACTGGGATATCGTATAAACAACGAGGATATATCCGCAAACAGAAAGTTTTTTTACGATAAGGTAAACGGGCTTATAAAGGGAAAGTCCATGTATGAGGCTGTTATAGAGCTTAATTACTGGTGTTCAGCTGAGGTTACCTACAGGACTACGGACGAGAGAACGCTAAGCCCTATGACGGTGTATAAAAACAGCTACGGAAGATGCGGAGAAGAGTCCACATTTGCGGTATCGGTTTTCAGGAGTGCAGGCATCCCCGCAAGACAGGTCTATGTGCCGTTGTGGTCGCATTGCGACGACAACCATGCATGGGTAGAGGTGTGGTGTGATGGGAAATGGTATTTTTTAGGAGCCTGCGAGCCTGAAAACAGCTTAAATATGGGCTGGTTTTTAAATGCGTCAAAAAGAGCCATGATGGTACATGCAAGATGCTATAATCCTTATCTTGAGGCGGAAATAAACGCCGGAGGGGGTATACCGGTAGCGGTAAACACGCTTTCCACATATGCGGATACAAAGGAGATAAGAGTAAGGGTAGCGGATGAAGCCGGAACAGCACGACAGGGTGTGAAGGTGCATTTTCAGGTAATAAACTACGGAAGTCCGTCCGACATAGCGACGGGCATAACGGATGAGATCGGAGCTGTAACTCTTAAAACCGGCAAGGGAAGCCTCATAATTACAGCGGCTGACGGCGACAGCTACGGAGAGGTGCTGGCAGACACTAAGGAGAGTTCGGGGTTTACCCTGCGACTTGGAAAAGTTACTGAAACTACAATTTCGGGAAAGTTTGCAGTTAAAGCTCCTCAGATATCTGCAGACAGTTCAAAAGATGTCAAATCGAAAGATGATGCGGATGACAGAAAGAAGATTGAAGCGGATAAAAGGGCAAGGAAAGAGGAAGGGCTGTTTGACAAAAGAAGCGCGGAAAAAACGGCAGAGCGCTATCGAAAAGAGGATGGGGAAATAATTTGCAGTCTGCTTTCAAAAGCTTGCCAAAACCAAAAGGAATTGGAAAACTTTCTTACAGATGAGAATGAGATACCTTACGAGTGGAGAGTGGAGATATTAAGAAGTATCAGGGAAAAGGACTTGCAGGACACCGATGCGGCAACTTTTACCGAGCATTGTCTGTATACGGATAAAGCCGCCTACGATAAGTACCCTGCGGAAATTTTCTATAAATATCTGCTTTGCCCGAGAGTTTCGAGCGAAAAATTAAGGCCGTACAGGGCGTATTTGAAAGAGAAACACAAAGATGTTAAATTATTAACAATAACCGATGTAAGAAAGTTCTATGAGGCTTTTGACAGCTCCCTTAAAGAAGAACCCGAAATGGAATATAAAAGCCTTATAAGTACGGCTTACGGGGCATTTTTGACGGGATATGCGGGAGAAAAGTCGAAGAGGGTTATATTTATACAGATTTTAAGAAGTCTTGGAATACCGGCAAGATTAAACCCCGTAGACGGCAAGATGGAAGCGATGTTTGACGGAGAGTTTGTAGCGGTAAAGGAAGAGGAGCTGAAGAAAAAAGGCGTATTGAAGCTTGACTTTGATAAAGCCGTGCCTTGGAGTTATTGTGAAAATTTCAGTCTGATGCGATTTGAAAACGGCGAATACAGACTGCTCGATATAAATCTTGGGGAAGTGAAGAAGTCAGGGGGATTGGCGGAGCTTGAGAAGGGTATATACAGGCTTATAACAGCTAACAGACTGCCGAACGGCAATATATTTGCAAAATCCGACATAATAGAGGTAAAAGAAGGAGAAACGGTGGAGGCGGGTGTAAGCCTGTACGAAGCAAAGATAGAAGATATGCTGTCCGATTATCCTGTAAGAGATATAATGTTTACTGAGGAAAATGGGGAGCGGACAGGGCTTAAGGCTCTTTCTGCAGAAAAAGGCGGAATTTTTATATGGCTTGACAAAAAGAGCGAACCTACGGAGCATATATTAAACGAGCTTTATGATAAAAGAGAACTGTTCAATGCGCTTAAAACAAAGCTGTATCTTGTGGTAAAAGAGGCGGAGGACTTGGAAGATGCCAATATATCAAGGGTAAGTGAGGCTCTTTCAAACAGGGAACTGCTTTTTGAGGACTTCGGCGCGGAGGCGGGAAAGCTTGCAAGAGAGCTGTATCTGGAGCCTGCCTCATATCCTCTTATCTGTGTCATAAACAGGGAGGGAACGGGAACTTACGGAACTGCAGGCTACAATGTAGGTACGGCGGATATGCTCTTAAAAATATGCAGATATTTGGAGGAAAAGTAATATGAATCAGGTGGTTAAGGATAGAACCGAGAGAACGAAGTGGTATAATGATGCAAGATTCGGTATGTTTATTCATTGGGGGCTGTATGCCATACCGGCAAGGGGAGAATGGGTAAGAAGCGTATATGAGATACCTAAGGAGGAGTACGACCGTTATTTTGACGAGTTTACTGCTGAAAATTATAATCCCAAGGAATGGGCAAGACTTGCAAAGAAAGCGGGTATGAAGTATGCGGTGCTTACAGCCAAGCATCATGACGGTTTTTGCCTGTTTGACACGAAGCTTACGGATTTCAATTCGGTAAAAGCGCCTTGCGGCAGAGATCTTGTAAAAGAGTTTCTTGAAGCTTTCAGGGCGGAGGGCATAAAGGTAGGTTTGTATTATTCTATAATAGACTGGAGGCATGAGGATTTCCCGCATTACGGAGATATGCACCACCCTATGAGAAATAATGAAAAGTACGGAAACGAGGGCAGGGACTTTGACAGGTATCTGGAGTTTATGTTCGGTCAGATAAAGGAACTGCTTACCGGTTACGGTCATCTTGATCTTATGTGGTTTGATTTTTCCTACGGAGATATGAAGTGCGACAAGTGGAAAGCACGCGAGCTTATGGAGATGGTGCGTTCAATCCAGCCGCATATCATAGTTGACAACAGACTTGAGGGCAGCGCGGAGGATGCAGGTTCCATAAAGACGCTTGAGCCTACACCTTATTCAGGCGATTTTGCCTCTCCGGAGCAGATGATTCCACCTGAGGGTATAAGGGATGTGGCAGGCAATCCGCTTCCTTGGGAAGCCTGCATTACTCTTAACAACCATTGGGGTTATGCGTCTTATGACAAGCACTACAAGTCAGCTAAGATGGTCATAAGGATGCTGGTTGAATGTGTGAGCAAGGGAGGAAATCTTTTGCTGAATGTAGGCCCTGATGCCAAGGGAGAGATACCTGAGGAGTCGGTAGCCATACTTGAAGAAGTAGGATGCTGGATGAGGGAAAACGGAAGGAGTATATACGGCTGCGGCTATGCGGGACTTCCAAAGCCTGAGTGGGGAAGATTTACAAGAAAGGGAAACATTCTTTATGCACATGTTATGGAGGAGCAGGCAGGAGCAATCTGTCTGTCCGACATGGCAGGTAAAATAGAGAAAATGCGCCTTGTAAAAGATAATTCGGTAATAGACGAAACCTTTTACTGGAACTTAAAGGAGTTTTCGGAGCATTCATTCTTTTTCTTCTCTCCAAATTCCGCGGACTGCTATCCTTTGCCGGATGAAAAAGACACCGTTGTGGAGATATTCTTGAAGGAGGAATAGGCTTTGCTTGTATTGCAGGGTAATATCGGAAGTACGGAAGTAGTTTATGTGAGGGCGGGAGAAAAGGAATATCCTTATGCAGAGCTTGCAGGGGAGATTTTCGGAGCAAAGTACCTTGAGAAGCTTTTGCTGCCTGTAAGTAAAAAAAATAAGGTTCTCCTTGTGGGAACCGGAGAAGAGGATGAAAAAGCGCCGAGGGTTGCTATGGAGCTTTCGGCTGCAGCCGTTAAGGAGCTTAAGAAGTATAAGATAAATGAATACACTCTTAATATATCCGGCTTGGAACTTGATGAAGAGAGCTTTACAAGCTTTGCGAAGGGTATATTTTTAGCGGCAAAGCCTGTAAAAAGCTATAAGACGAGCCGGAATTCCGAAGCTGTAAGGATAGGGATAACAGGTACCGGGCTTACGGCGGAGCCGTTGCTTAAAAAGGCGGAAATTGTAAGCGACAGTATAATATTTGCGAGAGATATGGTAAATATGCCTGCAAACTACCTGCATCCGAAGGAATTTGCAGAGAAAGCAAAGGATTTTGTAAAGGGGCTTGAAATAGAAACGGAGCTGCTTGATAAGGAAGCGCTCATAAGAAAAAATATGGGCGGCATACTCGCGGTAGGAGGCAGCAGTACATTTCCGCCGTACCTTATGGTGCTTAGGTACAAGGGAGATAGCAGTTCCGCCGAGAACACCGCAATAGTCGGCAAGGGTGTAACTGTCGATACGGGAGGCTATTGTCTTAAGCCGTCCGACTCTATGGCAGGCATAAGGGGAGACAATGGAGGTGCGGCAGCCGTAATAGGCGCAATAGCGGTTCTCGCAAAGCTGAAGGCGAAGGTCAATGTGACGGCGGTTGTTCCTATGGTGGAAAATAAGATAGCGCCGGACAGCTTTGTAACGGGGGATGTGATTACATCTTACAGCGGAAAGACTATAGAGGTCGGCAATACCGATGCGGAGGGCAGGATAATACTTGCGGATGCGGTTACCTATGCGGTAAGGGATGAAAAAGCCACCAGGATACTTGATATTGCCACTCTTACGGGAGCGGTGGTCAGCTTGTTCGGCTTTACTATGAGCGGGGTAATAACCGACTCGGAAGAGATGTGGGAGGAGTTTTATAAGGCTTCTCTTAAAACAGGCGAAAAGCAGGTGCGTATTCCTTTCGGTAAAGAGCATGAAAAGATGATAGAAAGCGATATAGCAGACATAAAAAACATAGGCGGAAAGTTTTGCGGAACTATAACGGCAGGGCTTTTTATAAGGAGCTTTGCGGAAAATGTGCCTTGGTTGCACATTGATATAGCAGGTACGGCTTGGGTTGACAGTCCTGATTTTGCTTTTCAGGATAAATACGCTACCGGAGTCTGTGTGGATACCATAGCGGAGTGGCTGCACAGGGCATAGCCGGTATAAAGACTTCTGCGGACTTTAATCGTGTACTTAATACAGTACTTGACAAAAGGGTAATTTAGTAGTATGTTATCTCTTGTAACATTTGCGAATGAGTTGCAAAATCAGATTTTATAAAGGGGATAACAATGAAGAAAAGGATAATGATGTTTACTGCGATGGCACTACTTGCAGGAGTTGTGTCGGCAGGCTGCAGCAAACCTCAAACAGGAGTTACATCAGGCTCATCTACAGTTTCCTCCGGGGCTGTGAGTGCGGTTTCTTCCGCTTCGGTCACGGTAAAGACGGATGAGGCGGACAAAAAGCTTAGTGTAGTCTGCACAATCTTTCCGGGGTATGATTGGGTAAGGAAGCTTGTGGGAGATAAGGCGGATAAATATGAAATTACCTACCTTTTGAATAAGGGAGTGGATGTACACAGCTACCAGCCCACGGCAGACGATATAGTTAAGATTTCAGGCTGTGATATGTTTGTATATGTAGGCGGGGAGTCCGACACTTGGGCTGAGGATGTGCTTAAGACAAGCACAAACCCTAACATGCAGGTTGTAAAGCTTACAGAGGTAGTCGGCGACAGGCTTAAAGCAGAGGAAGTGGTTGAGGGTATGCAGGAACATGAGCATGAACATGCGGAGGAAGACCACGAGCATGAGGAGCATGAAGATGAGGGACATGAGCATGAAGAGCATGACCACGAGCATGACCACGAGCATGAAGAAACCGTGTATGATGAGCATGTATGGCTTTCGCTCAGAAATGCTTCTTCACTTGTAAATGAGATTGCGGCAAGGCTTCAGATATTGGATTCGGAGAATAAGGATGTCTATGCTTTGAATGCGGCGGACTATACTTCCAAGCTTACGGAGCTTGACGCAAAGTACAGGGCGGCAATTAAAAAGGCTAAAAAGGATACGGTGCTTTTCGGCGACAGATTTCCGTTCAGGTATCTGGTGGATGATTACGGACTTAAGTATTATGCCGCTTTTGTAGGCTGCAGCGCGGAAACTGAAGCAAGCTTTGAAACCGTTGCTTTTTTGGCAAATAAAACGGAGGAACTTGAGCTTTCAAGTATATGTGTGATTGAGAAGTCCGATCAGAAGATAGCAAAGACTGTTTCAGAAAACACAAAGACCAAAAATCAGAATATAGTGGTGCTTAACTCTATGCAGTCAGTTACGGCTGAGGAGGCGGAGAGCGGAGCAAGCTATCTCGGTTTGATGGAGGAAAACCTGAAAGCATTGGAAACGGCATTGAAATAGAGGATAGGGAAATAGCTTAAATTGGGGAATAAGCCGATTTAAGCTATTTTGCAAATTCAGATAGGAGAAAGCAGTTGGCATATATTATATGTAAGGATTTGGAGCTGGGTTACAGAGAGCAGCTTGTTGCCACAGGTATAAATTTTCAGGTGGAAAAGGGAGATTATCTCTGCGTAATAGGGGAGAACGGAGCAGGAAAATCGACTCTTGTAAAAACTCTTCTGGGACTTACCAAGGCGGTATCCGGAGAGATAGAGTACGGGGACGGACTGAAGCCGTACGAAATAGGCTATTTGCCTCAGCAGAGTCTTGCTCAGAAGGATTTTCCGGCTACAGTCCGCGAGATAGTGCTGTCGGGCAATCTTGCCAGACTGGGACGAGGTATATTTTACAGAAAAGAGGATAAGAACAGGACAGAGGAAAATCTGGAAAAACTCGGGATATCCGATTTAAGAAACAGATGCTACCGCAATCTGTCCGGAGGGCAGCAGCAGAGGGTTTTGCTCGCAAGAGCACTTTGTGCAGCTGATAAGCTGTTGCTTTTAGACGAGCCTGTAAGCGGGCTTGATCCGAGAGTAACGGCGGAGTTTTACTCGCTTATAAGTAAGATAAACAAGTCGGGAACGGCTATAATCATGGTTTCCCATGATTTGAATGCCGTGGAAAATGAAGCAGGCAAGGTGCTGCATATAGGAAGCAGGGGGCAGCTTTTCTTTGGAAGCAAAAAGGACTATCTTGAAAGTCCTGCAAGACAAAGCCTTACGGCGTAGAAAGGAGCTGTTTTGACGGAAATTTTGGAAAAATTGGCATATTATATGCAGTTCCCTTTTGTTATATATGCCTTTATAGTGGGCGTGCTTATAGCACTCTGTTCCTCGCTGCTCGGTGTCACATTGGTTTTAAAGAGGTTTTCCTATATAGGTGACGGACTTTCTCATGTAGCCTTCGGTGCGATGGCGGCAGCAACGGTACTGAATGTCACAAACAACATGATGGTAATTCTTCCGGTTACGGTTGTAACCGCGGTGCTTTTACTTAAAACGGGGCAGAATACGAGCATAAAGGGAGATGCGGCGATTGCGATGTTAAGTGTTGCTTCTCTCGCTGTAGGATATATGATAATGAATGTATTCAACACATCAGGAAATGTATCGGGGGATGTCTGTACAACTCTGTTCGGCTCCACCTCCATACTCACACTCAGTAAAACTGATGTTCTGATATGCATGATATTTTCGATAATAGTCATAGTATTTTTTGTGGCATTTTACAACAGAATATTTGCGGTTACCTTTGATGAAGATTTTTCAAAGGCAACAGGTATAAATACAGACAGATATAATCTTTTAATTGCTATAATAATAGCGGTAATCATCGTCTTGGGAATGAATCTGGCAGGTTCTCTTTTAATCTCCGCCCTGGTTATATTTCCGGCGCTTTCGGCTATGCGGATAATCAGAAATTTCAGGGGAGTGGTTGTATTTTCTGCGGCTATCTCGGTTTTCTGTGCCGTAACCGGAATAGTAATCTCTATAATAATGTCAACCCCGGTAGGCTCAACGATAGTCATAGCGGACATGACAGTATTTGTAATCTGTGTTATAATATCGAAAATCGGGATGGTAAGAGGCTGATACCCTCCGGTGTTTCACGCGGCTAAAAGGTACGGGGCAGTTGCCCCGAGCTTTTTAGGACTGCGGATGACGAGTTGATTGTAATTCAGGTTTAATAGTGCGGATTGTCGGGTTGAAAATTGGAGATGTGCGGATGAGAAAGATTAAAATT
>JBHADN010000138.1:0-5664 GCA_041855085.1 Catonella sp. | reverse complement strand
CTTGTCTAAATTTTCTCCACGAAGCACATCGCCTACAAAAGCATCTATAATCTTCCTTGTTTCCTCTTTGTCAACATCCTTCTTTTCTAAAGTTCCGTCCGTCTGTGTATGTCCTGACGGGTTTGCTTCAGCTTTGGCAGCCAAATTATCCCAATGTTCTGCAATCTTGCCTTCTGAATCAAAACGGAAAATGTCGAAGGCAACCTGTTCTCCTGAGCCGGCAAAATTATAAATTGTCTGTAAAAATACTTTATCGCCATCTTCAAAGGCACGAATGTTTTTAACGGTAGTTTTTACAGGTGCGGATGCCAGATATGAAACTGCACCGATAAATGCTTCAGCGCCTGTGCCGTATGCCAGGTTATGCTGTATATAGTCATTTGCCAAAATCTCTTTCGCCTTTTCAACATCACCTGTTTCAAATGTACCGATAAGAGCCAATGCTTTTTCTTTGTTTGTCATTGTAGTGTTCTCCTAAAATTTAATTTTATGTTGTAATAATGATGATTACAACCATTGGATTTATACTATCATCTTTCGGATATAATGTCAACAGTCTTTTAAAAATAAATTATACCTGTAAATTTACGGATAAAATCGGTGTAAGCGGATAATATATGCTTTGTAACCATATCACAGAAAAGCAGAACTGCTTAAGCTATTATTTACCTGTAACACTTCACCGTAAATTCGACAAAATACAGTCATGGAGGCTTGGAAACTATGGAAAAAGTTAAAAGAAAACCCCGCAGGGCGGAGGTGTCGGAGAATGAATGCGTAGCCTGCGGATGCTGTGTAAGAGTTTGTCCTATGGATGCAATATCCATATATAAAGGAATAAGAGCAGTTGTGGATAAGTACAGATGCGTAGGCTGCGGGAAATGTGCAAAGGAGTGTCCGGCATCGGTAATTGAAGTAAGAGAGGTAGCGGCATGAAAAAACGTTGGTATGACTATCTCTGGATAATTTCTCTTTCCTATCTTTTAATCGGATTTTTTAATATTATTTTTGCGTGGCTGGGGTTGGTTTGTTTTTTTATACCGCTGATTATTTCAGCGGTAAAAGGAACTAAAGGCTACTGCAACCGCTACTGTGGAAGAGGTCAGCTTTTCGGCTTGCTTGGCGGGCGTTTTGGGCTGTCCTTGAAAAAAGATATACCCGCTTGGATGAAAAGCGGTAGGTTCAGATACGGATTTTTAATATTTTTCTTTATTATGTTCTTTCAAATGTTGTGGAATACTTATCTCGTATTTGCGGGCGTTGAGAGTATCAAAGAGGTAATAACTCTGCTTTGGACATTTAAGCTCCCTTGGCATTGGGCTTATCAGGGAGGTGTTCTGCCTGACGGCGCGGCGCAGTTTGCTTTCGGCTTCTACAGCATTATGCTTACTTCGACCGTGTTGGGATTTGCAACTATGATTTTGTTCAAACCGCGAAGCTGGTGTGTTTACTGCCCTATGGGAACTATGACGCAGCTAATCTGTAAGGCAAAAAATAAAGCCGCCTGACGAATAATCTTTGTCCGGCGGCTGTTCTTTCTGAAAATATCAATAAACAACTGTTAAAGAATTAACAATCTCTTCGGTGTGCATTCCTCTTGAACCTTTTATAACTACGGCATCTCCCGATTTTAAGATGCTTTTCAAGTAGACGATTGCATCTGCATTGCTGTCAAAATGCTTTGTGACGGGGTTGGTTTCAAGCACCTCTGAAGTAGCTCCATAACCTATTTGCGCGCTGTCATTGCCTACAGTCAGGAGGTAGTGTATGCGGTGTGCGCTGTCATTTTTATTATAGTCCTTAATATACTCTCCCACACCGAAATGCTCCGAAGCGGAGCTTTCGCCAAGTTCAAGCACATCTGCAAGTACGGCAATCCTGCGCCTTATAGGTTCTATGCCCCCACGCATTTCTCCGGTCATCTGTATAGCGGCTTTCATAGAGTCGGGGCTTGCGTTGTAGGTGTCGTCTATTATGGTAATGCCGGAGGATTTTATTATGTTTCCGCGCATTTTAAGCGGCTCGTAGGATGCCAGTCCCGCCTTTACATCGGAAGAACTTACGCCCAGTTCCATAGCTATGGCTATGGCGGCGAGCGCATTTCTTACATTGTGGATTCCAAGTGTATTTATATGTATGTGTTCGGCAAGAAGTCTGCCTTCTTTGTTTTTGTAGTTAGCTACAAAGTCAGTTCCTTCTCCTGATACGGAAATTGAACTTGCGTAGAAATCAGCATCGGGGGAAGTGCCGAAAGTAACTATGCGTTTAACATTTTCAGGTCTGAATTTGCTGTCGTCTTCGGTAAGGGTAACGAGAAGCTCATCATCCGCATTTATAAAAAGTATGTCGTTGTCGGTAAAGCAGTCCGTCATACGAAGCTTCTCTGCGAGTATGTTTTCTTTAGAGCCGATGTTACCGATATGAGCCGTGCCGACGTTTGTAAATATTCCGAAATTAGGTCTTGCAGTTTTTGCCAGTTTCTCCATCTCGCCGCATTCGCTCATCCCCATCTCTATTATTGCAGCTTTATTTTCGGAAGACAGCCCGAAAAGGGTTATAGGAAGTCCTACCTGTGAATTTGCATTTCCCTTGGTTTTGTGTATATTTATGGAGGAGAGAGCGGCAGCTATCATCTCCTTGGTAGTGGTCTTCCCTACACTGCCTGTGACTCCTATGAGAGGTATATCGAACCTGCTCCTGTACCAGAGTGCGGTCTGCTGCAGGGCGGCAACTGTATCTTCAACCTCTATTGCGGCTGTATCTTCAACTCCGTCGGGTATGAAATGTCCCTTTCGTATAAAAAATGCCTTTGCTCCGGAGTTTACAGCAGCAGGAATGAAAAGATGCCCGTCCACTTTCTCTCCCATAACGGGAACAAAAAGCACATTTTTTTCGTCAAGCTCCGATATTTCCTTGGAATTGGTGGAAAATCCGTCTATCAGAGTATCGGGATTTCCCTGCAAAAGAGTACCGCCTGTTGCGTTTAATACATCATTTACACTTATTTTCATACTATAAACCTGCCTTTACATTCATAACTGTTTCATGGTCATCCATGTGGTGCTTTACACCCTTTATTTCCTGATAATCCTCATGTCCCTTTCCTGCGATTACGATAACATCCCCCTCTGCGGCATTTTCAATGGAATACCTTATAGCCTCGGTTCTGTCCGGTATGGTAATGTATTTTCCGTTCGCTTTTTTAACCCCGGTAAGTATGTCTGCAATTATATCCTCAGGCTCTTCAAAACGCGGGTTGTCGGAAGTAACTACGGTAAGGTCGGCATATAAGGACGAAATTTCCCCCATTTCCCATCTCCTTGCCTTATCGCGGTTTCCGCCGCAGCCGAATACACATACAAGGCGGCTTGGCTCATATACTTTGAGAGTGGTTAAAATACTTTTAAGTCCCATAGCATTGTGAGCATAATCTATGATTACCGTAAATTTTTCGGAAACAGGCATAATCTCCACTCTGCCGTTTACACGAATATTTGCAAGGGCTGCCTGTATACTTTCTCGGTCTATACCAAGACTCAGGCAGACGGCTGCAGCACCGAGAGCATTGTGCACGCTGAAGCTTCCGGGCATGTTTATGTCTATGTTAAAAGAGTTTTCCGGATTGTCTTTACAGTTTATGGTGCAGCTTGTGCCGAGAGCGCCTCCTTTTTTCAGGAGAGAAATTTCCGAGGCGGTAAAGTCCATATTTTTCGTGTTTTCTACACCGAAGGTAAGAGCTCTGCAGGTATGTCCCTCAAGTATTTCATCAAGGTGCTCGCTGTCGCGGTTAAGTATTCCTGTCCTACATTGCCTGAAAAGCAGGCTCTTGCAGTAAAGATAGTCGGCAAAATCCTTATGTTCATTCGGGCCTATATGGTCAGGCTCTATATTGGTAAATACACCTATATCAAAGGTAATGCCTGCAACCCTGTGCATAAGAAAGGCTTGGGAGCTTACTTCCATAACCACATGGCTGCACCCGTTTGCGAGCATCTCGGCGAAGTATTCGTGGATAAGATACGACTCGGGGGTGGTATTTAAGGAAGATATACGCTTAGCTCCGGTTATTACCTCGACAGTACCTATAAGCCCTGTTTTTTTGCCTGAGCGTTTGAGTATTTCATATATCATATAGGTGGTGGTGGTTTTTCCCTTAGTGCCGGTAACGCCGATAGCAGTAAGCTTTTTTGCCGGATGTCCGAACCAGTTTGCAGAAAGAAGAGCAAGGGCAAGACGCGTATCTGCTACCCTTATAAGAATTACATCCTGCGGAAGATTTATATCTTTTTCCGAGATAATTACCGCGGCTCCTTTTGTTACAACATCCTCTATGTAGTCATGCCCGTCGGTTACAGTTCCTCTTATGCAGACAAAGGCGGAATTTTTTGTAACCTTTCTTGAATCATAAACCAGCGCTTTGATATCAAGGCTGTCCAATCGCTGTTCGTCATTAACGGATATTATATCCAGATTTTCCAAAAGTTTTCTAAGTATCATATAGCTACGCTCCCACTAAAAACTGTTTCTGCAGGTCCGGTCATAAAAATGTGACCTGTTTCTTTGTCATATTTGATTATAAGGTTGCCGCCCGACAGATGAACGGTAACCTCATCGTCTGTAAAGCCGTTCAGCATAGCGGCATATGCGGCGGCACAAGCTCCGGTTCCGCAGGCAAGGGTTTCGCCCGAGCCGCGTTCCCAAACTCGCATTATGATTTCGCTTCGGTTCACAAGCTGAACAAATTCGGTGTTTGTCCTGTTCGGGAAAAAAGGATTATACTCAAATTTCGGTCCGAGTGTAGGAAGCGGGAGAGTGGAGGTATCGGCTACAAAGGTAACGGCATGCGGATTTCCCATAGATATACAGGTTATCCGATAGTCCTCATTTCCTATGGAAAGGGGCTTATTTATAACGCTTTCCTCATCCGAGGCAACAGGTATTTCACGGGGAGTGAGTACAGGAGCCCCCATGTCAACGGTTACGGAGGAAACCTTATTGTTTGTAACCGAAAGTTTTAATACTTTTATTTCGCCCGTCCTCCCGGAGTCGGTTAAATGAGTTCCGGTTTCTATGCTGAGGGAGGTTTTGTCCGTAAGTCCGAAGTCGTAGACATATTTGCCCACACAGCGTATGCCGTTTCCGCACATTTCAGCCTCGGAGCCGTCGGCATTGAATATCCTCATTCTGAAATCCGCCGCTTCGGAGGGGCATATAAGTATAATTCCGTCGCCGCCTATACCGCCGTGTCTGTCCGAGAGTTTTACGGACAGGTCGGCAGGGTTTTCAAGCTCTTCCTTTGTGCAGTCGATATAAATATAGTCGTTTTTACAGCCATGCATTTTTGTGAAGTTAATTATTCTATTTGTTTGCGGCATAAATTCTCCATTTCTAAATTTAATAAAATCGTGGTAATCAATATGTTAATTATTATAATATAAAAATATGGTTATGGGAATAAATAATCCTAAATTCTCCTGCGATTGTCCGCCGGGCAGGATGTAAAGGAGAGCGGGAAAGAGAGTATTTTTAAACACGCCTGTCCGGTAGGTATTGAGAGGTAAACTGTTTGGAAGTCGGGGCGAAAGTCGGATTACACCGAGTCTGACATTTGAAACGGCTATTGTTTAAAATTCCCAGATATTTGTATGAAAATAATATTTTTTT
>JBHADN010000137.1:0-8103 GCA_041855085.1 Catonella sp. | reverse complement strand
TCATTTTTCATCGCTTCAATAGCCGATATCTTAGTCGCTCTGCTTGCCGGGTAATAACCCGAAACCACACCGACCATCATTGCAAAGCTCGCCGCCATCACAGGCAGCCATATAGGTATTATGGAAAGCTTTGAATTTTCTCCGCCAATTCCCAACAGGCTTCCGAAGCCGCCTCCTATACTGTTTAATGCGGCAGAGGCTCCGTAGCTCAGTATGATACCTATTATACCTCCTATAAGACCTAGCATAGCCGCCTCAAAGAGGAAAAGTCGTTTTATATCGGATATCTGGCAGCCCAGAACCTTCATTACACCTATTTCTTTAGTTCTTTCATATATCGACATAATCATGGTATTTGCTATGGAAATGGCTGCAACAAGCATTGCAACGGCGCCTACACCTCCAAGTACCATCTGTACGGTCTTCGAAAAATTTTCAAGCTGCTGCGTCATGTCCGACATACTGCTTGACTTATAGCCCATCTCCTTTATGGTATCCTGTATAGCCTTAACATTTTCCATGCTGTCCGCATTTATCCGTATTGTGTCGTATTCTTTGAGCTTTTTCTCAGCCTTCCTTCTTTTATCCGCCGGAAGCTGCTTTATATGCTCCTTATAAATATTGATAAACTGGCTTTTGTCCATATACATAGTCCACGAATACTCCGAATACTCTTTGGCATCGAAAATTTCAACCTCCGTACTGTATTCCTTGGATGTAACTGTAGGGTTTCCTTTATCATCATACGACTGCAGCTCGTAGTCATCTATCGCCATGGTAATCCTTGCTTTTTCAGGATCTATTTTTTTAGGCCTGAATTCCTGCGACATAGTATTGTGAAAATATGAAAACACCTCCGAACCTGCCCAAACTTTCATCTTCGCCCTGCTGCTGCTCTTTGTGTAATCCCCTCCGTTTTTAAGCGCAGGAAAGTCCATAGCTGCAAAAGCCGAAGCGTCCATTACATTTACTTGGGTATTTGTTTCATAAGAGCCGCTTTTAAGCTTGAAATTCATAACAATGAGCGGAGAAACGCTCTTCACATGAGGTATTGCCTTCAGCTTCTCTATGAGCTTATCATCCAGCTTTTGTTTGGATTCCCCTTCATAATTTCCGCTTGCATCATAGCTGTACTGGTTTTTATTCATTGTTATCGCGGTAACGCTCCCGAACTCCAGAAGCTGCTCTCTGAAACTCTGATTCATTCCCACGCCTATGGAAACCATTACAACTATGGAAATAGTACCTATAACTATCCCAACTACCGTAAGGGCTGTTCTGGCTTTTCGTCTGCCCAGATTTCTAAGCCCCATCTTTATAAGATCGCTAATCTTCATATAAGTTAATACCCTTTTTTATTTTTAGCTTGGCAAGAAGCATACCTGCCAAAATTGAAAGAGCCAAAACCGCTGCGGTAACTCCTGCCATAGCCGGCACGCTCTGGGTAAGTGTTTTGGACTGCTGCCCTACCTCCGTTTCCATCCCTGCCATAGCCGCATCGTCCATAACATAGCCGCCTTCTGCAGTTGCACCGCCTGTTTCCGTCGTTTCGCTCACGGCAGCTTCACCCGTTGCCGATGTTTCCGCCGCTTCTCCCTCGGCAGGTGCTTCCTGCTCCGTTGTTTCCGCAGGCACAGCCTCCTCTGTGGTTTCTACTGTAGTTGCTGCAATAACACCGTTAAATATAAATACCATATCCTTCAAAATAATCACCTCCTGTGCCTATAACTATAACTGCTCATCTTCACGCATCGCTTCTTCAAGCTTTCTCTTTTTGTAACGCTTTATTATCCTCTTCTTAACTACCGTGCTTCCGATTATAAACACCAGTATGTTTATCACGATAAACAACCACATAGGGATTATATCCTTGGTTTCCTCCGGAACGGGAACCGGATTTATATTGATATCTCCGTTGTCAACCTCCGCCGAATTGACAATACTTTCAAACTCGGTATCATAGGAGCTTACATTTCCGTTGCTGTCCTCATACGATATGGTTACTACTCCTTTTCCCTGAAACTCGGTTTCAGGTGTCACATCCACCGACCACGACCTTCCCGTGCCCGCCTCTACATTGCCTATTATAAGGATTTCATTGGTAGGCTTAAAATCTCCCGTTATCTTGGCCGTTACATTGTAAAGAATGGACTTACCCATATTGTTAAAGTCAAAGGTAATAGCCGTCGACTCCATGTATACAGGGGTTTCTCCAGCTCCTACAAGTATGTTCGAAAGCATAGGTCTGTCGTTGGAATATACTTGAAGCTTCAGCTTTTCTTCCACCTTATTCTGCTTCTTTACAAGCACATTGTTATTTGCGGTATCTTTTGCAAGGTACTCATAATCAAAGTTAATAATCAAATCATATCCGTTGGTTGCAATATCTCCCTTTACTCTGAGCGGTATGGTAAAGGTTTTTCTCTCTCCCGCCTTAAGCGAGTTTATGAGAAAACTTGGACTTCCTTCCACTATTGAGAACTGATTTTCAGTAGATGAAACCGTAGCAACCACATTTTCTGCCGAAAGACTTGTGTGAGTGTTGAGTACATCAAAGGTAAAATTAAATATCTTGCCCGCCATTACCTTTTCTTCGCCCGTATCATACTTAGCCACCGTAAGCCTAGGCACACTGTTGTCAACCTCTCCCTGAGCTGTAGTATCCTTTCCCTTGCTGTCTATATATATGCTCATGGTATCCGTTATCTGAGAGGTAAGCTCATTGTCTTTTACCGAGTAATATGTAAAGCTCAAGGTAATAGGCTTCACTCCCGTGGAAATTACCTCTGTAGCTATAAAAGTTCTCTTTATCTTAACCGACTTTCCCGCCTTAAGGCTTGCGAGTCTTATCTTGTCGTATGCCTTATCCGGCTTTAAGCCCGCCTCCGAATATCCTGTGGTATCTACAACTACATTCTTTGCATCCACCTTGCCTGTATTTGTAAGCTGATACTCCACATCGAACTTATCGCCCACATTTACCGTATAGCGCGGATAGTTTGCACTTGTTACCTGAAGCACAGGCTTATCCTCTGCCGCCTTAACAGTTTCTGTAGCTATAGTCTGCATTGATATTGCAAATGTCTGAGGAGCAGCCTCCGAACCGTCGCTGTTTTCATATTTTACGGTTGCCGTCAACTGTGTAACTCCTCCCGGAAGCTTCTTAATCGCGCTGAAGCTGAAATCTGCAACTCCCGTGCCGCCCCCTGCTATATCTCCAAGGCTTACCGACGGCTGACTGTCATCCGGAAGCAGAGTTGACTCATATCCTGTCAAAGACACCTTCACATTGTTTGCAGCAAGCTCTCCCGTATTTTCAAACGACAGCCTTATATTAACATCCTCTTCCTCCCTTATTTCCCTAGGGTATTGCGCATCCGCAAGCGAAAAGTTTGCATTTTTCTTCTGAGTTCCCACAATAAAGCTGAGTTTACTTACCTGATTGAGCTTTACCTCCGCATACTCTCCAAAGCTGTCTGTGGTAACAAAGGTAATAGGAATGTCATCATAAGTGCCTTTCTTGGCATTGAGCGGTATTCTTACCGAAAACTTGACATAAACCGTATCCGTAACGGATATTGAAACAGGTGTATTTCCATTTTTATCCGTGTATGTAATTTCCGAGGCAAGCGAAAAGCCCGCGGCTTTACTGAAATCAACGCTGATTATAGGACTTTTTATCCTGTAATTGGATGCCTTTACGGGTATGACCACATCTACCACATCACCCGGGGTTACATTGTACGGCTTCAAAACATCTGCGAGCACAGCCTTTGGAACTGTCGCACTTATATTGGTGTAGTCCGCTGCAAGAACCGCTCCCCGTTCTCCCGTAATTCCTGAAAATGTCACAGCCATAGCTGCCATAAGGGTAATGCCTGCCTTAAATATCTTATTTGACTTCATCTTTAGTTTCCTCCATACTTTTGCCCATTAATTTTGCAAGCTTTTCCGCTCTTGCTCTCTTCTTTTCTTCCTGAAGCGCCTTAAATTTCTCTATTTCCGCCTTACTCTCTTCCTCTATAACCTCGGCGGTTTTATTTATCTCTATCTTTTGTATGCTTCCGTCAAGTATATGTATTATCTTATCTCCAAACTCCGCAAGCCTCGGATCATGCGTTACCATAACTATGGTCTGCCTGTTCCGCCTTGCCATAGAATGTATAAGCTCCATAACCTCCATCGTGGTCTTTGTATCCAGATTTCCGGTAGGCTCGTCGGCAAATACTATTTCCGGTCTTGCCACAAAGGCTCTGGCTATACCCACTCTCTGCTGCTGACCTCCGCTCATCTCCTTAGGCTTATGCCCGAGCCTCGTTCCAAGCCCTACCTGTATAAGCATCTTCTCCGCCATCTGCTTTCTTGTCTTTACATCTATTTTCTTAAATACAAGCGGCAGTTCCACATTTTCAAGCGCAGTCATCGAGCCTATAAGGTTGTACGACTGGAATACGAACCCTAAATGATGCTGTCTGAAATCCGCAAGGCTTTTCTCGCTCATATTCCGAATTTCATACCCTTTCAGCAAAATCTTGCCCGATGAAGCCTTTTCAATTCCCGCCATAAGATTAAGCAGCGTCGACTTTCCTGAGCCTGAGGTACCGAGCAGACAACAAAACTCTCCTTTGTTTATCTCAAAACTCACTCCATTGACCGCCTTAATCTTCTCATTTCCCATGTGATAAATCTTTTTCACATCTTTCAATTCGATGATTTTTTCCATATTTTTTACCAATCTCTATTTTTCTGCTAATACTACTAAAAATATAGCACTCAATTTTTAAGTCATGAATACTATTTTTATTAAGGTTTCCTTACATTTACATCCTGCCATCGACTTTTATATAAAGGGAAAATCCTTAAAATCTTCTTTGACATAAAAAGGGGGTTCCCGAAACGAACCCCCTCTTAATTGCAAGCTTCACAAGACTAATCTATACTGTCAACAAATGCCTTTATAACCTCTACGGTTTTTTCCACCCCTCTAAAATCATTCTGCACAGCCAGATGATAGTTAACCACAGAACCCCACTTCTCCGCAGAATGATAATTGTAATAATTCGCCCTTCTCTTGTCCATCCTTACTATTGTTTCTTCCGCTTTGTCCTCCTCTACCCCGTCACGCTCTATGGCTCTTTTTATTCTGAACGGCATAGACGACCATACAAATATATTTACAACATCCGTCCTGTTTCGAAGCACATAGTCCGCACAGCGCCCCACTATGACGCAGGGACCTTCATCCGCCACCTTTTTTATAATCTCGGACTGCGCTATGTAGATTCTGTCGTCAAGCGAAAGATGCGTATAGCCTAAATCGGGGCTTCCGTATGCGTTTAAGCCCATTGCAATAGAGTAGAGCAGGCTGTTGGTCGCCTTCATTTCCACATTTTCAAATGCCGCTTCCGCAAATCCGCTCTCCTTTGCCGCCCTGCTTATAAGAGCTCTGTCATAAAAAGGAACACCGTATTCATGTGCCAGCTTTTCCGCTACTTCACGCCCTCCGCTGGCATACTGTCTGCTTATTGTAATAATCTTATTCATAAGTTCCTCCTTTTACAGTTATGCGTATGATTTGGCTTTATTATTCAATTATACAACAATACCGCATTCTTTACAAGCAAAGCGTACCGCCTCCCGCTTTTTACCTTGCCTTTATCCGTATTATGTATGTTTTACCTTAAACTTTTCCATCAGCCTTTCCTCGACAACCTTCGGCACCCAGTTTGAAACATCCTTGCCGTACGAAGCTATCTCCTTTACTATCGTGGAACTTAAAAAGGCATACTCCAGGGAGGTAATTAAAAACAGCGTTTCTATATCCTCACATATCTCCCTGTTGGTCTGCGCAATCTGCATTTCGTTTTCGTAGTCGGTAACCGCCCTAAGGCCTCTGACTATGATTTTCGCTCCGTTTTCCTTGGCAAAATCCACAGTTGTGCCCTCAAAGGTTTTTACCTCCACATTCGGTATGTGCGATACCGCCCTCCTCAGCATATCGAACCTGTCTTCCATAGAAAAAAGCGGAGATTTTGTTTTGTTTACCAGTACACCTATAATAACCTTATCAACTATCGACGCAGCTCTCTTTATTACATCTATATGCCCGTTGGTTACAGGATCGAAACTTCCCGGATA
Source organism: Catonella sp. (assembly GCA_041855085.1). Taxonomy (GTDB): domain Bacteria; phylum Bacillota; class Clostridia; order Lachnospirales; family Lachnospiraceae; genus Catonella. Next base: position 1,965 of record JBHADN010000137.1, on the reverse strand, counting down.
TACCGCCTTTACCATATCTCCTCCATTTCCTTAATCACTTGGGACTAAACAAGTTAAAAATGTTTGTTATAACAAGAATAAAACAATATTCTCCTTAATGCAACCGGCTTTTAGCTTTTGAAAAATATTCGGATATTCAGCTTAGACCGTTCACAAACTTTTTTATTTACCGCTTTGCCTTTTTTCAGTCACATGTTCCCTTACTCTGTCCGCCAGTTCACCGTATATCCTAAATTTGCTTCTGAACACCGCAAATGAGGCAAGGACAAAAAATATCGGCATACCGAAGGCAAGCACCCCTATAACCAGCTTAGTCTTGTCATTTATGTCGCCTGACAAAATCTGCTCATTGTAATTTACAAGCTTAAGTCCTACAAAAAGCACTATTGTCTGTATGGTATATGCCATCTTCTGCAAAAAGCCTTTCATTGAAAATGTTATGCTCTCGTTTCTCTCTCCGTTTTTATATTCTCCATAATCCACTATATCTGCAAGAAAAATGGTCTGCGATACAAACATGGAGCTTATTCCGATTGACGCAAATATATAACATATATCCATAATCAAGGTCATTTTCAGTACAGGTCCGAATATCAGCATAAGCCCGTAGCCTGCCGCAACCGTCATAAGAGAAACGGAATATATGGTTCTCTTAGTGAATCGCTTAGAGAGCACGGGGATTACCAAAAGTCCCATTACAAATCCCAGCGAGCCTATAGTCTGAAACAGCGACTGTGCCTTTCCGTCCCCCAGCACATCCGTAAAATAATACACTGCTGTTCCGCCTGTCAGGTACCAGCCTGCATTTGAAAGCATTGCAAAAATCATAAATACTACAAGCTGGTCATTTGATTTTATTACCTTAAATATTTCCCTGAAACTGAACTTCTTCTTTTCTCCGTATACTACATTTTCTTCCTTTGTTGTAAACACGCAGAGTGCGGAAAAAAGCACCAGAGCCGCTCCGCATATCATTGCCCACTTAGAAAATCCTGCAGCACTGTACCCCTTTTCGGTTGTAACTCCATCCGACAAAAGCGGCAGCACCATAGGCGTAAGTATGGTTATGGCTGCCTGTCCCGCTCCCGAAAAGGTTCTCGCTATGGTTGCCACCTTATTCCTCTCTTTTTCCTCGCTTGTAAACGATGGAACCATGGACCAGTACGGTATATCCGCCATAGTATTCGTCATTCCCCAAAGCACATACATTACGGCTATATAGATATACAACGGCGTACCGCTCAGCCCGAAGGATGTAAACAGCAGTGCAAGCACTACCGCATTTGATATGGCTCCGATCAGCACCCAGGGACGATACTTACCGAATCTCGTACGAGTGTTGTCCACTATTGTTCCCATCATAGGATCGTTGACGCCGTCCCATATTCTGGCAAGCGGTGTAAGTATCAGCAAAAATGCTTCTTTAAGTCCTAATACGCTGGAGAGATAGTAGGCTAAAAATGAGTAAAACATACCGTAGCTTAAATCAAGTCCTACCGCTCCCAACCCGTACATTACATATTTTGTCGTCCTGCTTTTGTTTTTCAAAATTATTCCCCCCGTGTTTTCAAAGTAATTCTATTATAAATTATAAGAACGAAAAGTAGCAAGTGACATTTAGCGCCGAATGCGGTGTGTGCAGTCCCCTGTATAGTTTCTGCATTCTCGGACAAAAGAAAACAGACTCATATCAAATGAGCCTGCCGCTTAGTGCAGATGATGAGATTTGAACTCACACGAGATTGCTCCCACTAGAACCTGAATCTAGCGCGTCTGCCGTTCCGCCACATCTGCATAATATACATTGTCTATCAGACAAAAAAATAGTGCGGAAGATGGGACTTGAACCCACACGACTGCAATAGCCACAAGATCCTTAGTCTTGCTCGTCTACCAATTTCGACACTTCCGCATTCTTTGAAAAACGAAATGTTTCTCAATCGAACGAGAAATATTGTATCACAG
>JBHADN010000136.1:0-3573 GCA_041855085.1 Catonella sp. | reverse complement strand
TTGACAGGACACAGGAATATATAGACAGAATGGTTAAAAGCACGGGCGTAGCGTACGAAAAGGCAACCGCTACAGATAAGGAAAAAGCCCTGCAAAAGCTGAATAAAATATTTTCGGGATACGATATAAACAAATACTCCGATGCAAATAGAGAGTCACTTGTTTCCGTATTTGACGAGTACTCGGAATTGATAAACGGAATAATATATAAAGCGGAGATATACGGATTTGAAAATGAAGTAAAAAAGAAGTTTAATAAGATTAAAACAAAATAATAATGATATAAGAGATAACATCTGCAATATTATCACAATGATTATAAGAATAAGAGTTGTGAAATGTGCAGATGTTATTGCTAATTGACTTTCAACAGCTATGCGAGTATCATGTATTAGTGGAAAATTTACAAATGGAGATGCTTATGGAAAAAGAGAAGGTATATTTTGATTCATCGGACGGTATACATAAAATAGCCGCTTATATATATACAGAACCTTCCGTAAAGCCTAAGGCTGTTATACAGCTTGCCCATGGCATGTGTGAGTATATTGAGCGTTATGAATGGTTTGCAGATTTTTTAACAAGCAGAGGATATATAGTAGCCGGCAATGACCATCCGGGGCATGGCGGCAGCTCTGAGCCTTCCGAATACGGGATATTTGATGAGGAACATGTAGAGATTGACCTTAAGAGGATGAATACCTTACTTTCAGACAGATATCCGCTTTTGCCGATAATTCTCTACGGGCACAGTATGGGAAGTTTTTTTGCAAGATGGTATGCTGAAAGGTACAGCGATACCATAGACGGTCTTATTATAAGCGGTACGGCAGGACCGTCGCCGTTAAACAGTATAGGCAGAGTGCTTTCAAGCATTATAGCAGCAACACATAAGAGGGGCTATGTATCAAAGTTTTTGGTAAAGCTTAATTTCAGTAAGTATAACGACAGAATAAAGGATGCAAAGTATAAGGCGGATTGGCTCACGCGTGACAGGGAAGTGGTAGAGGTGTATGAGAAGGATGAGAGATGCAGGTTTTATTTTTCAGCAAAGGGATATCACTCTATGCTTACCGCACTTGCCGTGGTCAGCAGGAAAGGCTGGGCAAACAGTCTTCCTAAGAATATGAGAATACTTTCGATAGCAGGGGAACAAGATCCTGTAGGAAACTACGGCGAAGGAGTAAGAAAGGTTACCCGGATGCTTAAAGATGCAGGCATTAAGGATGTTACCGAGTACATAGATAAAGATGGCAGACATGAGCTCCACAATGAGCTTAATAAAAGGGAAGTAATGAAGTTTGTAGTAAAATGGCTGGATGCCAGATACAGTTAGGATTTTGCCGCATTATCCGATAAGGCGGGTTAGAGGACTGCGGTTAGGGTTTTATAAGGAGGATTCATGACAGGAGAAGAGTTTAAGGCGGGTACGGTAATAAAGGCTATAGGAGAGCCTGTGGAAAAACTGTACCTTGTTACAAAAGGAAGCGTGAAGGTAGAATGCCCGGGCGGAAGCTATGAACTTACAAGCGGAGATATTATAGGTATATGCGAATGTTATCTGGAACTGCATGTCCTTAGCTATGTTGCCATGGATGATGTAATAATCTATCCGTACCCTATTGTAAATGCGGAGTCGATAAGCGGAATACTTGCATCCAATTCCAATGTATCAAGGTTTTTTATAAGATCCTGCATAAAACAGATATCCAGCCTTATTAACTCCTGTCAGTTTGCACAGGTAAGGTGTAACGAGATATTCGGAGGGCTTAAGAAAACATACAATATTTACATAAGGCTTTCCGCCGAGCAGGGAGTTCTGGTGGGGAAAAATACGGCAATAGAGGAGCTGGAGGCGTTTCTTAGTGCGGAAGAGCCGGATTACTGGCTCTCAGGCTACTATGACGGACTCAACAGAATATACGCGGGAAAATATTCTCAGACATTTATAGATGAAAAAGAGGTTTCACTGGGAATGCTGAGAAAGGGCTGTCTTGACGCAAGAAAATCGGTGCAGCTTTTGGCTGAAAGGTACGGATTTATAAAGAAATGTCTGTTCTATTATTTTCTTGAAAATGGCGGCGGACTGTTTGAAAAACTTCTGGGAGTATTTGACAAACTGCAGGAAGTGCCGGATATTAGAAGGCTTCTGCTCTTTAACCTCAAAAAGACTATAACGGAAATAAAAAATATACAGGGAATATCATCTGCGGAGCTGCTTGATAAAATATCCTATTATGAAAAAAGACTCAATGAGCTCGGCGAGTCGATGCCTACAGGACATATCAAGACCGCGATGGATATGGAAAATGAGAAAATAGCAGCCGAGTTGGAGGGCTCTCTGGATATAATCTTAAACTTTGCAGGACTGAATGATAATGACAAATCTGCATTTAAGCGCTATTTGGGAAGCTTTTCGGAGCTTGATGACAAAAACTCACTGGATGACGGCGCGGTTATGATAAGGCGAGGACTTACCGCTCAGTATTATGATTTGTATGAAAGAATATTCTATGAGGGGCTTAAGTCGGAAATGCCTGTACAGGTAAAGATGTTCCTGTATTTCGGTTACTGCGATGAGAAACTTGCAGGAACGGAAAATGCGGTAAAGCTTTACAAAATAGCCAAAAATCTTGATGATAAATCTTATCTTAAAAACGGAGTATATACCTTCCATGACTGGCTTCTTGCTATTTATAACGGAGAAAAGAAACCGAGCCGCAATGAATTCGATGTCGATTTTGAGGATATGGTACGCGAGAAGAGGAGGGACAACAAAATTACGGAGCCGGAGGCAAGACGGCTGTTAAATGACGGCAGAGAAAAGGTAAGCTTTGAGCTGGAAAATATATTTAAAATCGCAAATAAGATTACCTTCGGAAGAACCTCAATCTACTGCCCCGTATTCTGTGAGGACAACATGTTGAAAGATGCGGAGGACTGTCTGGTAAATGACAGAGATATCTGCGGAAAGATTAAATATATAAAGAGCATAGACTACTCGGCATTTTATCGTGAAACCCTTGATATGGATAACGGAGAAATAATGTCCAGGGAATATATACATATTGAGAAAATTCCGGACTTTGTTCTTATGCCGAATGCAGGTGTAAGAGGCATGATGTGGCAGGAAATAGAGGGAAGAGTGAGAACGACTCCGGGCAGGGCATTTATTTCCATCCTCCACATGGAAGATTTACAGAACACACTTATAAGGCTTACCGCAGAATTCAGGTGGGAAATCTGCAAGAGGATACAGGGTGCAAGGTGGAACGATGTTTCAGAGCCGTCACTTACAAGCCTTTACTGCGATTATGTGCAGTTTTACAGAAAAAACAGCAGTCTTAGCGTGGAGATGAAAGAGAAGATAAAACTCAGTCTTCAGCGTTCAAGGAACAGCTTTAAGGAGATGTTTGTAAGAGATTATGCAGTATACATATTGTATGAGGGAAAGGGTTCTCCAAGGCTCAACAAGGTGGCAAGACAGATATTGTTTACCTATTGCCCTTTTAATGCCGGGCTTACTGAGGAATTATCAAACAATCCGACATATTTGGAACTTTTCAAGCAGAG
>JBHADN010000135.1:0-15730 GCA_041855085.1 Catonella sp. | reverse complement strand
CTTTATGTACTCTCCTATTGCATTTGCAATCTCCGACTCAGAGAGTTCTCTTTCCTTGGAAAGCTCCAGAAAGCCTCTGGTATACTTGGCATTTTCAAACTCTGCCGGCACTCCCGCGGTATACACTTCTTCAAGATATTCGTTTTCGATATATATCCATCTTGTAAAAAAGCTTTCAACCGCATCTACAAATGCTCTGCTGCTCGTCCGGAAGGAAACTTTCAGCCTGCCGACTATTTCCTTGGGCTCCCTGAACAGCTCTATGGAATACTTGACGACAGGTCTGTACTTATACCTTATCGCACTTCTTACCGCAAACATGGTGTCGGATGACCTTTCAAGCACCTGATAACAGCTTTCCGAGAGGATGTTTTCAAGCTGTGTAAAAATATCTCTCATCCTCATTTCGGGCGTAACAAAATCTATACTCTCCGCCAAAATCTGATTTATCATATTAGAGCGATTGGTATTCCTTTCATAAGCCAGCCTGTCAATCTCCGCAACCACATCGTCCATCAGCACAAGGCTGTACACACTTTTTCTCACTTATGCATCAACTCCTATCCTTTTCCCTTATTCAGACCTCCATATTTTAGGCGCTTTCATCAGTTTATGAAATATACTCCGGCGATATAGTCGGCTGTAATCTGCCTGCACTGAAAAATTTATTTTCATATAGGCAAATTCCGTTAACTATCAACACGGGATTAAATATATCATAACACCCAATATATAATTTGTCAATCGTTTTATATAAATTGTTGCCCAAATTATTACGCACTATAAATCAATGCCTGTCGGATATGATGTGCACAACAAAAAAGAAGCCGCCGCACCCTAAGTGCATTGACTTCTTTATATAATATTATTCTGTTTGACAACGACAAACTCCTAGGCTATTTTTCTTCCTCTCCTACATGCATTCTTTTAATCGACTCCAAAATGTGTTCGTATGCATTTTCCTTTGCCGCCTCGACATCCTTAGCTCTTATTGCCTCAACTATTCTTCTGTGCTCGAGTATGGAATGCCTTGCTCTCTCCATTTCGGAGAGATTGCCCTTTCTTACTTTTTCCGCATACCTGTGATAGTCCATAAGTATTCTTGAAAGTATGCGGCTTCCGCAAGCGCTGTAAAGCAGCTTATGAAACTTGTTGTCCAGCTCCACCACCTGTTCAAAATGCCTTTTTTCTACATGAAACTCAGCCAAAAAAACAGCTTCTTCCATTTCCTCAAGCTGCTCCTCCGTAATATGCTCGCAAGCCCAAGCTGCACAAAGCCCCTCAAGATGCGACCTTATCATAAAGATGTCGTTAACATCCTTGTCCGTAATGCCTGTTACATAAGCTCCCTTATTCGGAATTATGGTTACAAGCCCCTCCAACTCAAGCTGCCTGAGAGCTTCTCTTACCGGAGTGCGGCTCACTCCCATCTCGTTGCCTATATTGACCTCCTTGAGTTCTTCCATATCCTTATATTTCCCGGAAAGTATGTCTTCCCTGAGCTTTGCAAAAACCCTTCCGCGCAAGGAATATTTGTCGGCAAAATCTTGTGAATTATCAATATTTTCCATTTTCAACTCCGTATCCTAATATCAAAACCATTGTTCATTTGTATCATTGTATACAAACGGATACTTTGTGTCAATCTAATCTCCCTTATTTTCCCTGTATTTTTTTCTGTACCCGATGTAAAAATCCACATAAGCTTTCGTTATAAAATTGTATTCATACATCTGTTCAAGTATCCTGTTAAAAGCATCGAAGCGTATATCCGCCCTTGCAAGACTGCTGAGAAGTCCCGCTATCATTTCCTTATATTCCTCCGATGACAGCACTCCATCTCTCCATAAAACATTTGCCTTATAGGCATTTTTAAAATCTTCGCCGTGAGATGTGTCCGCCGTAACCTCGTCATTTAATTCAAAATCCGCCCCCGTTATATCGAATACATTTTTTGCCGATGTGTTTGTAAAGTACATATCCTTACCGAATCTGTAAAGGTTTTTACAAAACGAGGTTCCTCTTTCGGTGCGTTTTTGATAATAATCCGGCAGAAAAGGCTCAAACGCCAAAGAAACCAGAGAGGTAACCTTAAACTTCCTGTATTCGGTTTCCGGACTTGCCTTGGTTCCGTTTACATAATGTATCTTCATATTATATTCAAGCGGATAATCCAGTTTTACAGGCTCGCCATCGGTAAGCACCAGCAGGTAAAAATTCTTTTTATCCGCCCATATATAAGCAGGACTTTCCTTCAGACCGAGCGAGTCGCAGGAATCAATTATTACTTCTCTATGGTCTTTTTTTGCCTTGTACCTTTTGAGCATATATCTTATCTCTTCGCTTGTAACCGTATATCCTGTGTTCTCCTCCGCCTTGCCCAATGCCTTTTCTATCTGATTTTCATCCTCTTCTTCTTTAGTCTTCTCTTCTTTGTCGGCAAGCTTTTGCTTTTTCTTCTCTTCTTTTTGTCTGATTTTTTCTATTTCTAAAGCTTTCTTTTCCTTTATATATCGCTCCTTGTCGGACTGCTTTTCCAAATCGTCCGCAGTTAAGGTCATAGACTGCCACCATATAAGATCCACCACAGCCACAATCATAGCCGAGAGCCCGACCACTATACCTCCCCCCAGTAATGCCGCACCTGCAAGCACAACCGTTCCGAGAGTGAGCAGCACTATTCCATAAAGATACCTCTTGGTGACGCTATCTCCGTATATCATAGCATCAACAAGCCTTGACATTTTTTCCCTGCCGCTAAGTTTCATCATATATCTCCACTAAAATGTTATACCCGTCTTATCCTTGATAAGCTTTGCCCCCGAGGCAATAATAAACGCTCCGCCTATCGCAGACACGGTTATAATAACAATACCGAGCACTATATTCACAATACCCACAAAGCTCATAGTTCTGTACGCCTTTTCATTGCAGTTTTCAAATTCCGACATAATATTCTCCTTTTCATAGCGAATGTTCGATAATCTACATACTATCATACTTTCATTCGAAAATAAAGCATGCTATAACTTGAATTTTTATTCCGATATAGGTATAATTTTCATGTGCGTATGCTTAATTTGCCGACAACATAGGCTGTATAGGCACAAGCGTAATCTGACTGCGCCGTTTTTGCCACAGACTTATGGATATGACGGTGCATCAAATACAAATGTAAAAATGTGTTGCCACATAGAAAAGAGGTTTTATGAAAGGGTATGTTAATACAAGCGCAGGCGAAGTTTCTATCAGCAACGATGTTATAGCCGACTACGCAGGCTCTGCCGCCATCGAATGCTTCGGCATAGTAGGAATGGCATCTCTTAATGTAATAAGCGGTCTGGCTACATTGCTGAAAAGGGACAGCTTAAAAAAAGGCGTTGAAATAACAATTGAAAATAATGAAATCACAGCAAAACTCCACATCATAGTTGCCTATGGCGTAAGTATTTCTGCGGTTGCAGACAATCTCATAGAAAATGTAACCTATAAGATTGAAGAATTTACGGGTATGAAGGTAAGTAAAATCTATGTCTATGTAGAGGGCGTAAGAGTTGTTGATTAAGGAGGATTCACAAGTGGAAATATCTAAGATAGACGCATCTCTGCTGAAAAAGGCATTTCTGGCGGGTGCTGCCAGACTGGAGTCGAAAAAGGAGCAGATAAATGAGCTCAATGTCTTTCCTGTTCCTGACGGGGATACCGGAACAAACATGACGCTTACCATAATGTCTGCCGTAAAAGCTGTAAATTCTCTTGACAAGCTGACTATAGAAGGACTTGCAAAGGCTATGTCAAGCGGCTCTTTAAGAGGAGCAAGAGGCAATTCGGGAGTTATACTCTCACAGCTCTTAAGAGGTTTTTGCAAGGAGATTTCAAAAAATCCCGACAACATAGATGTTACGGTACTTACCAATGCTCTTGTAAGGGCTTCCGAAACCGCCTATAAGGCTGTAATGAAACCTAAAGAGGGTACCATACTTACCGTCGCGAAAGGCGGAAGCGACAGAGCCGTTGAGCTTAGCGAAACTACTACGGATATAGTATTTTTTGCCGGAGAGATTATCGCACACATGGAAAGAGTGCTTGAGGCAACCCCTGAAATGCTGCCCGTACTGAAAGAGGCGGGAGTTGTCGACTCAGGTGGAGCGGGACTTCTTGAGGTTTTAAAGGGTGCTTACGATGTACTTCTCGGAAAAGATGTACCTCTTGCAGACGGAAGTATAAATACTCGTTCCGCTTCTTCCGGAGTTACGGGAATTACTGCCGATATTGAAACCGCAGACATACATTTCGGCTACTGTACCGAGTTTATCATTATGTCCGAAAATAAATTTACTGAAAATGACGAGGCGGATTTTAAGCACTATCTTGAGGGCATAGGCGACTGCATAGTGGTTGTGGCGGATGATGAGGTTGTCAAGGTACATGTACATACAAACGATCCCGGACTGGCTATCCAGAAAGCCCTTACATACGGTCAGCTTACAAATATGAAGATTGACAATATGCGCGAGGAACATGAAGAGAGGGTTATACAGAACTCCGTACAGAAGGCGAAGGAGCAGAAAGAAAAGGCTGAAATAAAGGCGGCAGCTTCCGCCGACAGCCCTAAGCCCGAAGAACCGAGAAAGCAGGATGGATTTATAGCCGTATCGGCAGGAAGCGGACTTAGTGAAATTTTTAACAGTTTAGGCGTGGACTATGTTATAGAGGGCGGTCAGACTATGAATCCGAGCACGGAGGACATACTGCTCGCCATCGACAGAGTAAATGCCGACAATATATATCTGCTGCCTAATAACAAAAATATCATTCTCGCTGCAAATCAGGCAAAGCAGCTTACAAAGGATAAAAATATAATAGTAATACCGAGCAAAACCGTACCTCAGGGAATATCCGCAGTTATAAATTACATACATGAGGGGGATGTTTCCGAAAACGAGGCAAGAATGACCGAAGGTATGAAGCTTATAAAATCCGGAGAAATTACCTATGCGGTAAGGGATACCGTCATAGACGGCAAGACCATAAAGCAAGGGGATATCATGGGTATAGGCGACAGTGGAATAATGTCCGTCTGCGACAATGTAGAGGACACCGTGCTTGACATGCTTGACAAGCTTGTGACGGATGAATCGGGAATAGTAAGCATTTACTACGGAGAAGATGTGAGCGAGGAGGATGCCGGCGAGCTTTACCGCAAAGTTTCCGAGCTTTATCCGTCCATAGACATAGAGCTTCAATTCGGCGGTCAGCCTGTGTACTACTATCTCCTGTCTGTTGAATAGTTTGTTTTATAAAGTTTAAGGGGCTTTTTATCGCCCCTTTTTTATTTTCTGCGGTAAAGCCGCACTTTTATTTTTTTACAGATATTTACCTGCACTTTTATACATCTGTTCTATCCCCTGTTTTATCTCTGCTTCGCCTACATTTCCGTAACCGACCAGCAGCACCGGTTCTTCCTTTGTACCTCCTCCTATAAAATGCTCCGACAGCGCTTTAAGTCTTATTCCGTCCGCCTTCAATACATTTTTCAGCTCGCTGCCCGTTATTTCCGTCTTAAATTTCACTACGAGATGCATACCCGCATTTTCTCCGCTTATGCTTATCTTATCTCCAAAAATTTTAAGAGCGGCTATCATGGCGTCATGCCTTGTTTTATACAGCTTTCTCGTCTTATTTATATGTCTTTCATAGTGACCGCCGCTTATAAATTCGGTAAGCACCGCCTGTTCAATACGCGGCACGGTAGAAGCTATAAAACCGAAGTTCTGCCTGTATTTTAAGAGCAGGCTGTCGGGAAGTATCATAAAACCTATTCTTATCGCCGGCGCAATTGTCCTTGAAAATGTTCCGAGATAAATTACCTTGTCTGAAGCATCTATTTCCTTTAACGGCGGGATGGGAAGTCCCTTATATCTGAACTCGCTGTCATGGTCATCCTCTATTATATACCGTCCGTCCTCCTTATCCGCCCATTCCAGTACTTCACGCCTTCTGGCTATAGGCATAATAACGCCTGTAGGAAATTGGTGTGCAGGAGTTATGTACACCGCAGCGGCATTTTCCCTGTCAAGTTCCTCCGCCTTAAGCCCGCTTTCATCCAAATTTATCGACACTACCTTTCTGTTTAAGGATGAAAATATCCTGAATGCACTTATGTACGCAGGGTTCTCCATTGCAAATCTCTGCTCCTTGGGTATAAGATGGTGCAAAATCTGCAAAAGATACCCCGTTCCCGCTCCTATTACTATATTTTCGGGATTCGCCCTAAACCCTCTATATCCATATAAATAGTCGGCTATTGCCTCTCTGAGCCCGATATCTCCCTGATTATCTCCAAGACTGAATATTTTTTCCCCCTCGGCTCTTATACATTCCTTATGAAGCCTTTCCCACATTTTATAAGGGAAGCTCTCCTTAGCCGGAGAGAACGGGGAAAAGTCAAATCTGTACTCTTCTTTTGGCACATCTGCGGCTTCACTCACATTTGTTAAAATATTAACTTCTTTCTTCCTCATATAGTCTATCTTGTTTACAAAATACCCGCTTTTGGCTCTTGTACTTATATAGCCCTCCGAATAAAGCTGTGCATATGCTAAGGCTACCGTGTTCCTGCTTACCTGTATGTTCGCCGCAAGCCCTCTTTCCGACGGCAGCTTTTCTCCCTCTTTCAGCTCGCCCGCTGCAATAAGTTCTCGTATTTTGATATAAATCTGCTCGTAAAGAGCCGTGCCTGATTCGTGTTCAAGATGTATCGTCAACATAATTACTCCCTGCACTTTATTGCAAATGTAACATTCGGTTTGAATTATTATACTATAAGCACTTAGCGGCACACAAGCCTTGACGCCTCCCTGAATATTCTCCAAACTTTTAATATGCCAACTTCTTAACTTTCCTTTTTCCGCCTCTTGTAGTAAAATATATTCACATCATAAAAGCGTGATGACTTGTACTAAATCAGCCTGGAGGAAACTATGGTATTATCGTGCAGTAATATATCGAAGGAATTTGTGACAGGTCCTGTATTAAAGGATGTCAGTTTTCATATAAATGAACATGAAAAAGCCGCAATAGTCGGGATAAACGGAGCCGGCAAATCCACTCTTTTAAAAATCATAATGAATGAGCTTGCCGCCGACAGCGGCGAGGTCTACCTTTCCAAAGGGGCAAGCATAGGCTATCTTGCACAGCATCAGGATATAGATACGGGGCTTACCGTCTTTGATGTGATGCTGGAGGTAAAAAGAGATGTATTGGAGCTTTCAGACAAAATGAGAGCCCTTGAACTTAAAATGAAGCAGGAAAAAGATGCTGCTCTTGACGCATTGTATGAAGAATATTCAAGAGTTACACATGAATTTGAATTAAAAAACGGATATGCATATAAAAGTGAGATAACCGGCATACTGAAAGGGCTCGGCTTTAACGAAGATGAATTCAGCCGTAAGGTAAACACCCTCTCGGGAGGGCAGAAAACAAGAGTATATCTTGGAAGACTGCTGCTCTCAAAGCCCGACATCATCCTGCTCGACGAGCCTACCAATCATCTGGATCTGTCGGCTATAGCCTGGCTTGAAACCTACCTTAAAAACTTTAACGGTGCTGTTTTAATAGTTGCACATGACAGGTATTTTCTTGACAGAGTGGCTGAAAAAATCATAGAAATTGACAATACCAGAGCTACCGCCTTCCTTGGAAATTACACGGATTATGCCGCCAAGAAAAAGGCTCTGCGGGATGCACAGCTAAAAGCCTACCTCAATCAGCAAAAGGAAATTTCTCATCAGGAAGAGGTTATAGAAAAGCTCCGTTCGTTCAACAGAGAAAAATCCGTAAAGCGGGCTGAAAGCCGGGAAAAGATGCTTGATAAGCTTGACAGACTGGAAAAACCTCTTGAAATAGATGATGCTATGAAGATAAACCTGAAGCCGCACAAGGAAAGCGGCAAGGATGTGCTTACAGTATCCGGGCTTTCCAAGGCGTTCGATGAAGCGCTTTTTGAAAATATAGATTTTGAAATAAAAAGGGGAGAAAGAGTTGCGATTATAGGAGGGAACGGAACGGGAAAAACTACTCTGCTCAAGATTATAAACGGGCTTACCGCCGCAGACTCCGGCAGGATAAGCTTCGGAACCAATGTTGAAATAGGCTATTATGACCAGGAACATCAGGTATTAAATCCTGACAACAGTCTTTTTGAAGAGATTTCCGACTCCTACCCGTATCTCAACAATACGGAAATCAGAAATCTGCTGGCAAGCTTCCTCTTTACAAAGGACGATGTGTTTAAGCTTATAGGCTCACTCTCCGGCGGAGAAAAGGGCAGAGTTTCACTTGCAAAGCTCATGCTCTCCGAGGCCAATTTCCTCCTACTTGACGAGCCTACCAACCATCTGGACATAACTTCAAAGGAGATACTTGAGGATGCGCTCAACAGCTACTCGGGTACGGTACTCTATGTGAGCCATGACAGATATTTTATAAACAAAACCGCTACCAGAATTTTAGACCTTACTCACAAGCAGTTGTCTAATTATATCGGAAACTATGATTATTATCTGGAAAAAAAGGAAGCTGTGGAAAGTGCCAACCTGAACACAGGCTTTGAGGAAAAATCCGAAACCGCAGCCCCTTCGACAAACCGCCTGAATTGGCAGATTCAGAAAGAAGAGCAGAAAGAACTTAGAAAGATTCAAAACGAATTAAGTAAGATAGAAAAAGAAATAGCGGCTCTGGAGGAAGAAAATGCCTTGCTGGAAGAAGAGCTTGCCGATACTTCCATTTCATCCGATGTCGGTAAACTGATGGATATACACAGAAAAAAAACTGCCAATGAGGAGAAAATAGAAGTCCTTATGGAGCGCTGGGAGGAATTGTCCATAAATGTCTGATATTATCATAAGACAGGAGGAGATAGATGGAGGACTTTTAATACTTATAAACCCTCCCTCCAATAAGTTTACTCCTGTGAATTACAGGTTTGTTAATAAAATAATCAACTCCGACCGCCATACATTTTTTTATCCGGCGGTATACGGTAATTTTAACTGTATGGAAACTGCAATCAGCTCCGAGAAGCTTTACAGTATATATGAAGAGGCAAAAAAGACCTATGCCTATGAAAATATTTTTGTTTTCGAAATTTCGGAGCATAAAACAGATGGAAACTCAATAGCGGAGTTGGCTGCATATTCCGAGAAAGTTATATCCTTTCAGAATTCTCTTAAGGGCAATATGCACACCGATAGCTTTGAGGCTTTTTTATCCTCCGATTTTTACAATGCTTTCTTAATGAGATATTCCTTTACCGCCTCCGAAAAGCACATACTGAAAGGATTGTTTAAATATGCCTTTCTTTCCGATATGGATTTGTGTCGCCTTATAGCGGATATAGAGTCGGGAGTTATATTAAAAGAAAATACCAAAAACAAAAGAAAGGAAGTCCTGAATGCCCTCCGAAATAAACTTTCTTAACCGCCCGTTTTCTCACATCTATGTAGAAGACAAGGTTGCATCCGATAAAACTGCTGTTTCAATACTGAAAAATTTTAAAAACAGTACCGTGATACCTGTTTGTCATTATAAGGATGTATTTACTCCGTACGGTCAGAGCCTTGTCCTTGCCAAGCATTCTCCCTCTCTTATCCTTGCAAAAAAGGAAGGCCGGCTGATTTATGAGGGTGCAGCCGTTTGCGAGGACTTCGGAAACAACCATTTTTACTATACCTCACTTATAATGAACTGCTTTTACGACTGTGAATACTGCTATCTCGGCGGGATGTATCCGTCCGCAAATATTGTTGTTTTTGTGAATATAGAGGATATTTTCAACGAACTTGATGCGTTGCTGAAACTCCACCCCGTCTATATCTGTATCTCTTATGATACGGATTTACTTGCCCTTGAGGCTGTAACAGGCTTTATCAGAGCCTTTATAAACTATTCGGATGGCAGGAAAAACCTTACGGTTGAATGCCGTACAAAAAGTGCCAACATAGGTATCATCAAAAAGTATATTGACGAGGGCTTAAATATTCCTGATAACTTCATTTTTGCATGGACTCTCTCTCCGGATGAAATCTCTAAAAAATATGAACATAAAGCACCTGATTTTGAAAGCAGACTTTCATCGGTAAAGACCGCGCTGTCCATGGGGCTTTCGGTAAGACTCTGTTTTGATCCCGTGCTTAAAGTTCCCTCGTGGGAAACCGTATATGCCGAAATGATAAACAGAACATTTTCAGAACTCCCCGCTCACAGCTTAAAGGACCTCAGCATAGGCAGCTTTAGAGTTTCTAAGGATTTTCTGTCGAAAATGAGAAAAAGGCGGGAAGCTTCCGCACTTCTTAACTATCCGTTTACTCTTGAAAACGGTGTATACTCTTATGGACATGAAGAGAACAAAAGGCTGACAGAGTTTCTCGTTGCCCGGTCAGCCGAGTTCATAGACAGAGACAAGATTTTTACCTGGGATTAAATGCTGTGCCTACTTTACTGTCACTACGGCAATTCTTGTATTGCCCTTTGTGTCTATAACATAAAAGGTGTATGTCTTTCCTTTCTTTAGCGACAAGGTCTTGTTATTTTTTGCATTCAGCTTTATTGCGACACCCTTACCGCTCTTTGTAAAATATGAAAGACTTCTTTTGCCTGCTGAATATCTTACCTCGGAAATATCCCCCTCCTTATCCCTTACCTTTACCGTTACTTTTCCGGTTTTACTTATGCTGAACTTTATTGTAGGGGCAGTTCCTTTATCTTCAACTACCGAGATATTATCCGTCTTTTCCTCTGTCTTTTCCTCTGCCTTTTCCTCCGTTTTATTGTTTAAGGCTAAGAATCTGTTATAGTTGTCTGCAGCATAGTCCATTGCGCCGCTTGCATCAAGCATCCCTCCTGTAAGCACCTTCCCCGAAAGCGATTCCACCCTCTTAACTCCGCTCAATATCGCTTCCTTAATCTGTACCGCCTCAATTCCCGGGTATGCCGAATGAATCAGCGCCGCCACCCCGGATACCATAGGTGCCGCCATTGAGGTTCCTGCCACATACGCATAAGGGGAAGTCCATCTGTAGGCTGTCGCATTTTTGTCGTAAAATGCAGTAGCAACAGGGCTCAGTATCCTTGTACCCGGAGCAGCCAAATCAACCGAAACCGAACCATAATTGGATGTTTCATGAAGTCTTCCGTCCGCCTCCAAATTTGCCACCGATATTATGTTGCCAAAGTCGTAAGATGCCGGATACATCTGCCTTTCATCTATACTGTAGCCCAGTCCTGTGTATTCATCTCCGTTGCCTGCCGCAACCACAAACAACATTTTCGATTCCTTTATCGCCTCCTCAAGATACCTGTCCGAAGTTTCAGCCCCCAGACTCAGATTGCATATCACTGCTCCGTTTGCCTCTGCATAGCGGATTGCCGATGTGATATTATAGGTGTAGCCTGAACCGTCGTTCTCTCCAAGCGCTTTTAAGACCATAACCTTTACATTGCTGCTGCCTGCAACTCCTGCTATGCCTATATCGTTCAGGTCTGCCGCTATTATACCCGTTACATTGGTTCCATGATTATCTTCTGTACCGTTATATATATTGTTGCTGTCATCATAGAAATTCCAGCCGTTTATGTCATCTATATATCCATTTCCATCATCATCTATACCATTATCAGCTATTTCTCCTCTGTTTATCCACAAAGCTCCCGACAAGTCTTCATGAGTTAAATCCGCTCCCGTATCTATTACCGCTACTACGGTTTCCTGAAGCCCTTTATACTTTGCCCTTGCCTCAGGCAGATTTATGTCTATATCCGCTACCGCCTGTATCTCTACTGCGGGGCGAGTCAGGTTTATTGTCTGTGTCTGATAGCTGTATCTAAGTGAACCGTCATTGTCAAGTCCCCATTGATTAACAAAATATCTGTCCGAAAACTCCACTCTGTCCGCAAGCGCTTTGTACAAAACCGCTTTCTCTCCCGCAAGCACTTCATTTTTGCGTAAGACCCCTATAGAGTTAAATGCCGCCGAAACGACTATAGTAAAAATTATTATTTTTGCAAGCATTCTATTCTTAACCATCCCTACACCTCCGAACCAATGTGCTTCAACCATATGATAACATTATTCTAAGTCACTTTTTAGACTAAAAAACGGCATTTTTGACATTTTTAAGACACAATAGCGAAAAAAGTTGATAAAACAGCTTAAAAAAGGTAAAATAGAGGGGATAACCTTATTTTAAGAAATGAGAGTGCAATGGATTCATACAGAACAAGAAGAAAAAGACAAAGAGATGACTTTCTGGTTCAGGGAAGTATACTTGCGGTTACTTCAATTCTTGTGAGAATTATAGGACTGGTATACCGCATTCCAATGACCAGAATACTTGGCAATGAGGGCATAGGCTACTATGGCTATGCCTTTGAGATATATAATTTTTGCTTTATAATTTCGTCTTACGGTATGCCTATGGCGGTATCTAAGCTGGTTTCGGAGTATAATGCAAAAAAAGAATACAAAAATTCCCTCCGAATTTTATTCGGCTCACTTTCGGTGTCACTGGTATCGGGCGGGCTTTTGTCGGCAGGAGTGTACTTCGGTTCTTCATTTATATCGACTTATTTTTTTAAGAACGCTTCCGTTCAAATACCTCTGCAGGCACTTGCTCCCACCGTGCTTGTAAGTGCCCTGCTCGGAGTAATAAGGGGCTATTTTCAGGGCAACGGAACCATGATTCCTACCGCCTTTTCACAGTTTATGGAGCAGGTGGTAAACGGAATAGTAAGTGTCGCTGCAGCTTATGAACTTACCAAGGCACACAGCGCCTCACTTGATATTTCCGCTCATGGAGCTGCCGGAGGAGTAACCGGAACTTTTGTAGGTGCTTTTTTCGGACTTATTGTCATGTTTTCCATCCTGTTCCTGAATATACCGTATCTTACCAAAATCAGACGCAGAGATACTCATAGACCTGAAAGCATGCTGAGGATAATAAAAATAATACTTATTACCGTCATCCCTGTAATGCTGAGTCAGGTTCTTGTAAGAAGCAACGGGCTTATAGCAATGGCTCTTTTCAACAATGTACTCTATCTTAAGGGTGTTGCAAAGGAGGTCTATGCTTCTCTCTACGGCATCTACGAGGGAAAGTATCTTCTGCTCTGCAACATAGTTATGGGAGTTACAAGTGCTATAACTACCGCAATTATACCTTCACTTGTGCGTGAAAAGGTACTCAGTTCGGAAGATGAAATAGGCAGAAAGGTAAGAATGGCTCTTAAATTCAATATGATAATAGCCATTCCGTCAACCGTAGGACTTGCAGTCCTTGGAGGTCCTATTATAAGGCTTCTGTTCGGGGATAACGATCCTCTTATCTCCCGAATAATGCTGGTGGGCTCGTCCGCCGTTATGCTCTATACCATGTCGATTCTGTTCAGCACGGTAATACAGAGCGTATACAGCATGATTGTTCCAGTGGTTATAAACCTTATAGCTATAGCCGTAAATATACCTCTGCTCTATCTTCTTCTTACCTACACCGAGCTCGGCATAATGGCGCTGGTAATTGCAAACCTTGTGATGCCTGCAATAGTCATAGTCCTCAGTCTGATTGTAATAAAGGTGAAGCTTGGCACCAGACTTGAAATATTCAGAACCTATATAGTTACATCGATAGCCTCTCTGCTTATGGGTGTTTTGGTGTTTTTCATATACAACCTCATAAACAGAGTGTCGGAAAGATACTATCTCGGACTGGCGGCAGCCCTTCCTATAGGTGTTTTCTCCTTCTTCGTTTTTGAACTTCTGTTAAAGGGAGTGAGCAGGAAGGAACTTAGAAACTTTCCTAAAGGGGAAGTTCTTATAAAGCTTGCAAAGAAGCTGCACCTCATGAAATAAGGTGCAGCTTCTCATTTAAAAACTCTATAACCTCGCCAAGGTTTTCAGCCCTTTTTAATATAAGCTTCTTTGTTTCTTCTTCAGGCTCCGACAAATCGGGTATCATTATTACATCTATTCCCGCCCTGCTTGCGGATAGCACACCGTTTGGGGAGTCTTCAAGCGCAAGACAGTTTTCCTTTGCTTCTCCTATTTTTTCACAGGCAAAGATGTATACATCCGGATCGGGCTTGCCGTTTTTTACCATATCCGCGCAGATTATTTTATCAAAACTTTCTTCAAGTCCTACTCTGCTTAGATACTCTCTTGCTCTTATCTCCTCTGTTGCAGTTACCAATGCGCTCTTAATATTATTTTCTTTTAAATATTTCAATATTTCATCAACATGAGGCTTTTTCTCAATCTCGATATGCTTTAAGTCCTCTGCCATTATTTCCTTACGCCTTGCTCTTACCGCGGAGTAATCAAAGCCTTTGCCAAATATACTCTGCATGATGGGCTCTGCATACTTTTTAGAACAGCTTCTAAGAAACAGATGCTCCTTCGCCGTCATCTTATGTCCCATCTCATTGGCTGCCTGTATCCAAGCTTTTTTATAATGCTTCTCGGTATCAAGCACAAGTCCGTCCATATCGAAAAAAACTGCTCTGTACATATCCCCTCCTGTTATTTTGCAATCTCCGGCATCTTTCATTAAATACAATGCTTAGATGCCTCTAAGTCTAAAACAGGCTGCCACAATGTGACAGCCTATTACTAATTGATATTAAACTCTCTTTAAATACTCTCCGGTTCTTGTGTCAATCTGGATTCTATCTCCCTGATTTACAAACAGAGGCACATAAACTGTAGCTCCGGTTTCTACAACCGCAGGCTTGCTTGCACCTGTTGCGGTATCGCCTTTAAATCCCGGCTCTGTTTCCGTTATTTCAAGCTCTACAAACATCTGAGGCTCTATTGAGAAAACCGCTCCGTTGTGTGAAAGCATTGATACTGTATCATTTTCCTTAACAAACTTAAGCGCGTCGCCTACCTGCTCATCGGTAAGTGCAAACTGCTCAAATGTTTCATTGTCCATAAAGTTATGCATATCGCCGTCTGTATACATATACTGCATATTTTTCTTGTCGATTCTTGCCTGAGGGAACTTCTCAGTAGGACGGAATGTACTTTCCTTAATACCACCGTTCTTTATATCTCTCATCTTCGTGCGCACAAACGCCGCACCCTTACCCGGCTTAACATGCTGAAACTCAATTATCTGGAAAACGCTGTTGTCCATCTCAAGAGTAAGGCCATTCCTAAAATCGCCTGCTGAAATCATTAAAAATTCCTCCTTAAAGCTATCATAAAATTAATACTTATATTTCTACAAGACACCATGTCATTTTACTACAAATTTCAGCTTATTTCAAGATAGTTTTACTGCATATTCTTCATATTCTGCAGATTTCTTTTCTTGAAGGCAGCTCACATAAGTTGAGCTACAAGTGAACAACTTGCTGCTATTAGATCTGGAATGGAAGCTCACATAAGTTGAGCTGATTTTTGTCCATATGAAAGCAGAGGACCATATGGTCTGTGGCCTTTTCATCCATATGAAAGTAGAGGCACATTGTGGTGCTAGTTTGCTGGGTTTTGTCTCCGACCATCGTGTCGTGATGAATTTGCAAGTACCCCGAGAGGCCCTTGAGTTTGCCGGAATGTTGATTAACTTCCGTTCCGGCAAATTCGGGTACTCCATATGTCCTATTTTCAGCAAAGGTCATGCTGAAATTTTCCCTGAATTTTAACATGACTTTGCTAAAAATAGGACATATG